>DATJFF010000193.1:0-16217 GCA_035495795.1 Vicinamibacterales bacterium | reverse complement strand
AGCGCCTCGTCGAGCAGAAAGAGATCGGTGAGAACCGCGCGCAGATGGGTCGAGACGTTCAGGTTGTCGATCAGCTGCGAGCTGATTCCCGCGCGCGACTGAACGATGCGGAGGGCGGCGCGGGCGGCAGCGGCATCGCGGGCCACGACCTGGAGGAAGTCCTCGAAGTCGGCGCCGCCTGACGGGCCGAGCACGGCCCGCACCGCCGGCTCGAGCCCGGCGATGCCGTCGTCCATGCGGCGCAGGTAGGTGCGGAGCTGTTCGCTGTTGGCGTTGCCCTCGTCGGTGGCGAGCCCCTGCGCGGCATACGCGAGCAGGAACTCGTAGCCACCTTCGATGGCGTCGACGTGCTGCTGGAGTTGCTCCAGCGCGGCGGCGGTGGACATGCGCGACTACTTCGAAGCCACCCAGCGCTCGGGGTCGTGGTGCTCGAGGTACTCCCGCCGCGTGATGGTGCCGAAGATCATCGACTTCGTGATCCAGAACTTCTCCGGCCGGAGCGCGAAGTAGATGTGCGCGATGATCAGGCCGACGAAGCCGACGCCGGTCAGCCCGTGCAGCACGTAGGTGAAGCCGTAGGCGGCGTCGCCCATGAGATACGGGTTGCGCTCGAAGATCGGCGTCCGGACGCGGTTCATCATCAACAGGCCGCTGCCGATGGCGCCGAGGCCGGCAACCATCACCGCCAGGTGATACAGGCGGTTGCCGAGCGGGTACTTGCCCGGCTTCGGACCGCCGGTCTCGACCCCGAAGTCGCGCAGGATCTCCGCCTTGGCTTCCGGGATGTCCTTGGGGCCGACCCAGATCGACCAGAAGTCCAGGAAGAACGTGGCGTGGATGATGTGGAAGATGATCGACCCGGTCAGCAGGATGCCGGCGATCCAGTGCCACTGGACCCAGGCGAACTTGACGCCGACAACCGGCAGAAACGAGGTGAAGACCAGCGCCAGCATCGACACCGCCATCACCCAGTGGAACATGCGGGCGACGAACGAGTGACGGGGAATCCGCGCCGGCAAGCCGGGCCGCGCCGCTTCCATCCGATCGACTTCATCCGACTCGCGCTTGTGGTGCGGCGAGAACAGCATGTAGCCGCCGTGGGCCAGCAGGAACAGCAGCCCGCCCACGAGGGAGGCCCAGAACAGATCCCACGAGATGCGGACGAGGACGTTCTCGCCCCACGGGCTGAGCGCCCAGTTTACGAAGTCCATTCACCAGCTCCTCGGATGGCGCGCTTCACGAGAGCCTTCACCAGCGGCACCTTGTAGGCGTTGTGGCGCAGCGGCAGGGCGCCCTGCACGGCGATCTCCCCAGCCGCGTCCGCGGTCTGCGCGTTGCGCGGCTTGCCTTTCAAGAACGTCTCCACCGCTTCGAGCCGGTACGGACGCGCCGCAACCGCGTTCACCACCATGCGAACCTCGCTGATGGTGGTGCCCGACGCATTCATCGCCGAGGCGATGTTGACCAGCGGGAAGTCCCACACCTGGCGATCGCGGACTTTCTCGAAGTAGAACTGCTTGCCCGCCCACGTGCCGGGAATCCGAATCGCGGTCAGCAGGTCGGTCGGCTGCAGCATCGTCAGGTTCGTGATGTCGACCCCGGGCCCGACGAAGAACTCCTGCGCCGGAAGGATGAGCTCAGAGCCGTTCCGGTTGATCACCATCTGGGCGTCGAGCGCGATCAGCGCTGGAGCCGTATCCGACGGGTTTACCGCCACGCAGCGGTCCGCGTCGAAGATGGCGTGCTCGCGGTTCACCGACGTCGGCGTGTCCGCGTAGCAGATGTTGCCGCCGGCGCGATAGCACGGCCAGCCGGCCCGGTAGTACCAGCAGCGCGCGTCCTGGGAGACGTTGCCGCCGACCGTGCCTTGGTTGCGGATCTGCGGCGACGCGACGAGGCCCGCGGCTTCGGCGAGAAGGCCGTAGCGCTCCTTGACGACCGCGTTGTGCGACAGCTCGGTGAGCGTCGTCATCGACCCGATCTCGAGACCGCCGTTGGCTTCCTTGATTCCCTTCAGCTCGGCGACGGCGCTGAGATCGACGACCACCTTCGGCTTGCGGATGCGATCCTTCAGCCAGTCGAACGTGTCCATGCCGCCGGCCATGATCCAGGCATCGGCGCCATGGCGCTGCAGCAGCCCCATCGTGTCGGCCACGCTGGTCGGCTGATACAGCTCGAATGCCGGCATTACATCGCGGATTTGAGCAGGCATTTCCGATCCTCCACCTAGATGAACGCCGACAGAACTTCGTATTTCGGCTTGGCTTCGGCCAGCGACATCATGATCTGCTCCGGATGTACCGGGGTCCGTCGCAGGATGCCATCGCCAACCGCGTCAGCCAATGCGCAGATGAGCGCGCCGCCGCCGGCGCCGATCGCCGGCTCGCCGATGCCCTTTGCGCCGACCGGGTTGGTCGGGTCGGGCAGTTCGACCGCCGCCCACCGCATCGGCTGCTCGTACGCGATGTCGAGAATCGTCGGCGGCTTGTTGTGATGCAGCCGATTGGCGAGCGCCGCGCCGTAGTGCGGGTCGTACACCAGTTTCTGGCTGCGCACGTGGCCGAAGCCCTGGACCGCGCCGCCGTGGATCTGCCCGCCGAGCGAGTGCGGGTGCATCACCGTGCCGACATCGGCGACGGCGAGGTAGTCCACGATCCGATACATACCGGTCTCGACATCCACCTCGACTTCGATGAACGCCGCCTGGAACGAGTAGGTCTGACCGTCACGCGGCAGGTTGTCGCGTGCCACGCCCATCAGGCCGAGTCCGGCGATCGAGGTCGCGGACGCTCGCGTCATCGCGTTGATTTCCTTGGGCAGCTCGTGGCCGTCGAACTTGCCGCCGCGCTTGATGGCCAGTTCAGCGGCCTTCGCGAACGGGATCGCGCGGCCGGGGTTGCCCTTGCGGAAGACGCGCTCGTTGCCGACGTCGTAGTCGTCGGGTGAGCCGCCCATCTCGGCTGCCGCCAGTTCCTGCAGCGTGCGCTTGAGCGCCTGGCCGGTCGCGTAGTTGGCGCGGGTGTGCGCGTAGGTGGTCTGGCTACCGGCCTGGACGGAGCTCCACGCCACGCCCTTGCTGGTGTCGCCCCAGATCACTTCGCACTTTTCCCACGGCATGTCCACCTGCTCCGCGATGACGCGGGCGGTGTCGATCACCGAATGGGTCCCGAGGTTGCCGATGCCCTGATGGATATAGAGCTTGCCATCCGGCTTGATCACACACAGGCCGTCGACGCCAATCGAACCGGCGGTGTAGGAACCGGTGGCCACGGCAACACCGGTGACCTTGCTGCCGCGGCGCTGGCCGCTGCGCTTCTTGCGCTCCTCCCAGTTGAACATCTCGGCGCCCTTGGTCAGGCACTCCTTGACGAAGCAGCTGGTGACCTTGTTGCGCGGACGTCCAGGTGGCGCGTTGGGAGGAACGAGCCCGAATTGCGCCTGCCCCTCGGGCGAGTTGATCATCCGGATGGCGATCTTGTCGACGCCGAGCTTGCGCGCGGCCTCGTCGATCATCGGCTCCACCATCACCGAGGCCTGCAAGCCTCCAGGCGCGCGCTGCGACGTTCCCGGCGGCGTGTTCGTCGCCACCGAAATGCCGCGGAAGCGCATGTTCGGCACTTGGTACATCAGCGAGGTGTTGTTCGCGGTCGTAGCGTGGTCGCCCTGGCGCCGATACGGGCCGGCGGCTTCGACGATGAACATGTCCATCGCGGTGAGGCGGCCGTCCTTCTTGAACCCCATCTTGATCCAGCCCTGATAGCCAGGGCGGGTGCGGCCGATGTAGGTCTCTTCCTCGCGCGAGATGCGCATCATCACGGGCCGGCCGTTCAGCTTCTTCGAGAGCAGCGCCGGAATCGCCATCGAATGGGCCCCGGGGATCTTGCTGCCGAAGCCGCCGCCGGTGAACTCGCTGATCAGCACCAGCTCCTCCGGCTTGATGCCGACCCAGCCGGCGACCGATGCGACGGTGCGGGCCACGCTCTGGGTTGAGCCGTGGAGATACAGCTTGCCGTTCTGCCAGTAGGCCATCGCCGTGCGGGTCTCGAGCGGCTGGTGGCTGGTGGTCTGCTGCTGGTGGTCGCGCTCGATGACGAGATCGGCTTCGGCAAGCGCCTTCTCGACATCGCCGAAGACGAGCGTCTCGGACGCCTTGGCGTTGGAGGGGAACTTCCCCTGCCTGACCTGCGCCATGTCGTCGGCAGTCCACTTCAGCGTCTCGAGTGCGTTGCCGACGAACACGTTGCCTTCGACGCGGCCGCTCGGGCCGTTCGGATCGAGGGTATCGAGCGGGTCGATGACAAACGGCAGCGCCTCGTACTCGACGTGAATCTTCTCGATGGCCGCGGCGGCGATTTCCTCCGAGTCTGCGGCGATGGCGAGAATCGGCTCGCCCTCGTAGATCGGCTCCTTGGCGAGCGCGACTTCGGCCGCGACTGGCGGCTTTGGCGGCGGGGCCGGAGCGGCGCCCGCACCCGCGGCTGCGCCTGCGGCGGCTCCCGCGGCAGGAGCGGCAGCTGGCGGTGCCGCAGCTGGGGCGCCCGATGGCGGCGCGCCCTGGGCGCGTCCCTGAGCGGTATTACCGGTCGCACTAGCGGCTGGCGCGCCCGCATTCGGCGCGGCGGCGCCCTGTTCCCCACCTCGCGCGCCACCCTGAGCGGCGGGGGCTGGCGGCGCGGCCGGCGGTGCCGGCGGCGGCGGTGGAGCGGGCATGTCGTCCGCGGTGAGAATCGCGTGTACGCCGGGCATCGCCAGCGCTTCGCTGGCGTCGATGCGAACTACTCGCGCGTGCGGCCTGGGGCTCAAAAGGAGCTTGGCGAAGAGCATGCCTTCGGCGCGCCAGTCCTCGGCATACCGCGCCTTGCCGGTCACTTTCGCGACCAGGTCTGGCGTGGTGTAGTTCTTGCCAATGAGCTTGTGTTCCGCCATCTCAGGCCCCCCGCATCGACTCGGCCGCGTTCATCATGCAGTCGAGAATCTTGTTGTAGTCGGCACAGCGGCAGAGGTTGCCGGAGATTCCGTGCGCGAGCTCGGCGCGCGTGGGCGACGGATTGGTCTTGAGGTAGCCGACGGTGGCCATCACGAAGCCGGGCATGCAGAACGCGCACTGGAAGCCCTGGCCGTTGACGACCGCCTGCTGCACCGGATGCAGCGTGCCGTCGGACGCCGCGAGACCCTCGATGCTGACGATTTTCTTTCCGCGCACGGTGTGCGTGAGCACCGAGCACGAGTAGTGCGGCACATCGTCCACGAGGACCGTGCAAGCCCCGCATTCGGCCCGATCGCAGCCGATCTTCGTGCCGGTCAACCCGAGCTTGTAGCGCAGCGTCATCGCCAGCGTTTCGTGCTTGGCGACGTCGACGCGACGGTCGGTGCCGTTCACGTTGAGCGTGATTAGCCGTTCGACAGATCCAGGCAGGGCGCTGTCCTGGCCGGCGATGTTGGCGCGGAACAGATATGCCGATGCGGACACGGTAGCGCCCGCGGCAATGACGCCCTTGATGAAGTTACGTCGCGATACCCCGGACTGGCTTCCGGGCACACCGGTGATCGGGCCTTCAGGCATGGATCCCCCCAAAACGGTCGAATCTTAACAGATTCCGGGTCAACTATGATCGGGGGATGCACGCCTGGCACGACGTCTACGTCGATGACCACCTGATCGAATCAGCCTTCCCGGTGGTCATCGAAGTTCCGATGGGCAGCAAGAACAAGTATGAGCTGGACAAGGAAACCGGATTCCTCCGGCTCGACCGCGTGCTGCACAGTGCCGTGCACTATCCGGCCAACTACGGCTTCATTCCGCGGACCTATTGCGACGACTGTGATCCGCTCGACGCGCTCGTGCTGGGCCAGGACTCGGTGGTGCCGTTGACCATTGTCGAGGCGCGGGCGATCGGCGTGATGCGGATGCGCGACGAGAAGGGGATCGACGACAAGATCATCGCGGTGAGCACGAAGGACCCGGCGGTTACCGACTATGCAGACCACAAGGGCCTGCCGGCCTACCTCCTCCGCGAGATCAAGCGCTTCTTCGAGGACTACAAGATCCTCGAGAACAAGCAGGTGGTGGTCGAGAACTTCCTGGGAACCGAAGAGGCGGTTCAGATCATCGCGGACGCGCTGGAGATGTACAGGCAGCTCAGGCGCGGGGAGTTGAAGCGGTAGGCGGGCGCTTGGCGCCCGTGGGCCAGCGGCTCCGCCGCCTGGCAGGCCTCGCGGCTGGGGCCGCTCGTCAGGCGCTCGCTTACGCTCGCGCAGGCAGAACGCATTCTTCGCCCCGACTCTCGTCCGAAGGCAAGCGCTTTTGACCTGCGCGCCCGGAAGGGCGCGCCCGACGGCCCGCCGGCAAGGCGGGCCGGACCGACGCGCTGCGTCAAGCAGCGCGGCTTGACGCGGCGCGCGAGCGCCGCGGCCTATACCGTCACCACCCGGCCTTCCGCGGCCCGGCGCAGCCGATCGTGGATCGCGGCACCAAGCCCGGCGGGGCCAACGTCAGCAGCAAGGATCACGTCCGGCCGCTCGGCGTCCAGATCTCGAAGCGTCTCGTAAAGGCGGCGCGCCGCCTCGTCCGGAGCGGTCCGGCTGCCATAGGCGCGCAGCAGGACGCGGCCGCCTGCCGCCGCCGCTGCCAGGACCGGCGCCAGCGCGAGCACATCCTCATCAGGAGCGAGAATACCGACGCGGAGACCCTGCGCCCCTCGCGTACGTGCTTCGGCGCCAAGCCGCCCCTGCACCGCACCGGCTTCCCCCACGAACAATGTCAGGGCCGCCGTCGGCGCGTAGTGGCGCAGCAGCTGTCCGGGCGCGAGCTGCGAGGTCTCAGCGCTTCCCTCGCGTGACTCGACTACGAGATCGGGCACATGCGGCAGCAGCTGCTCGCGAGTGATGCCGCCCGGCCGCAACAGCACCGGCGGCGTGCGCGTGCAATCCACGATCGTGGACTCCATCCCAATCGGAGTGGCTCCGCCGTCGAGAACGAGATCGACGCGGTCGCCGAGGTCCGCGATGACGTGCTCGGCGCGGGTCGGACTCGGACGCGAGAACGTGTTGGCGCTCGGCGCCGCGACCGGCACCGCGCACGCCTCCATCAGCGCTCGAGCGATCCGGTGCACCGGCACTCGCACGGCGACGGTCGGACGTCCGGCGGTGACCGCGTCAGGGATCTCGGGCTGCTTGTGCAGCACCAGCGTCAGCGGACCGGCCCAGAACGCCAGGCCCAGTGTGCGGGCCACCGGAGGGATGTCGCGCGCAACGCGCCCAAGCTGTCCGATGTGCGCGAGGTGGACGATCAGCGGATCGGTCGCGGGCCGCCCCTTCGCTTCGAAGATCCGCGCCACCGCCGCGGCGTCGAGCGCGGCAGCGCCGAGCCCGTATACGGTTTCCGTCGGGAACGCGACCAGCCCGCCACTTTTGATCACCGCCGCGGCTGCAGCGATTGCGTCCGGATCGGGACGCTCAGGATCAACGGCGATCACGCGAGTCATGGAGTGAGCCCTTCATCGGCGAGCACATCGCTCCCAAGCAGCAGATCGATCACGCGGCCGTAGCCGGCCACGCCTTCCACGGCGCCCTGCGACTTTATGGCGCGGTCGTAGGCGACCCAGCTCGCGCGATCCAGCCACGGCACGCGGCGGCGGAGCCTCTCGTTGATCGCGGCGAGATCCTGCCGCGGGCCGGGCTCGAGTGCTGTCAGGACCAGTTGCTGGGTCACGGGATGCAGCCGGTTCACCGCCTCCGACACCAGGAACAGCCATGCGCTGTACTGCGAGGCCGTATCGGCACCGAGCGCCGCGACGAGGCCGACGAAGCTCGCGTCCTCCTCGGGCGCGAAGCCGGAAAGATGAGCCCACTCGTGAGCCAGTACGTAAGGCCGCTCCGGCCCGGTGAGATCGGGATTCAGGTAGGTCTCGAGAAACAGCGGCGCGAGCATTCCACTCACGCCGACCGCGCGCATGTACGGCGCGCTCCACGGCCGTTTCGGCACGGTCGCCGTCGTCGGTCGCGGGCGGCCGAGCCGAAGTTCCACGCGATGCAGTGAGTCGATGAGCTCCGCCGGTACTGCGTCGAGTGCCGGAAAGCCCCGCGCGTGCGCTCCGTCATGCAGCTGGTTCGTGCGCGTGACGGCAAGTTCCGCCAGGCGCCGGACCAGTGCGGGAGTCGAGCGGTGCGCTTCGAAATGCGCCATCGCCGATTCGACGCCGGGACGGCGATAGTTGTAGCCCCAGGCCAGCAGGAACCAGAGATACAGCGCCGCCGCGCCGACCAGGATCCACGCGCTCGCTCGCGCGATCGGCCAGAAGGATCGAGTTCGCCAGCTGCGCCGCAGCCCGCGGGTCACCGCGGCGAGCGTCACGACGATGGCGAGCGCCAGAACCGCGTCGAAGAGGGGCACCGGCACCGTGTTCGAAAGCGGTGTGACCGCCGCCTGAAGTGCCGGGTAGACGTCGTCTCCGTACAGATGAAGTGCCCAGGCCGGCGCGCCGGCCGTCGCCGCACCGATGGCGGCGAGCACAATCGCGCTGCCAAGACCCTTGAGGCGCATCCGTGACAACGCAAGAGGCAAAAGGCGCAAGGCAGAAACGGCTTCTGCCCTATTGTGCCTTGTGCCTTCTGCCTTGTGCCTTCTGCCTTGACGGGACTCTTACGGCACCGAGAATTGGACTTCGTTCGACGCCGGGCTGGTGCCGCACGCGTTCCGCGCGAACACCCGCGCATAGTAGGCGCCCTTGGGGGTGGCGCGGCCGAAGGAGGTTTGCGTCGCCGGCACGACGTAGGTGCCCTGATCGTTCAGCCCCGGACCGCTGCCCGCCTCGATCACGTAGGTGGTCGGCGCGTTCTCGCCTCCCGGCGGGGTCCACATGCCGCTGACGACATCACCTTCCTTCTTGTAGGCGAGCCCAGTCGGCGCCGCCGGCGGCGCGGTGCAGTCGAACTGTCGCCCGCCGGGCCGCGTCTGCCCGCTCCGCATCACCCATAACCCGACCAGGACGACTGCTGTAATGACGACGACGACCGCCACGATGCCGTTCTTGTTCATGCGTGTACATCCAAAAGCCGCGAAGCGTCATGCCTCGCGGCCATCCCCACCCCTCAATTCACCGAGGCGAGCCTTCCGTCAGCTCGAACGGCTGCCGGTTGGTGCCCGTTTCCACCGGATCGGCGAGTGGTCGGACTGACCACCCAGGCGAACTGTGGGGTTAAACGTGGTCGGGATGCCGGGATTCGAACCCGGGACCTCCTGCACCCCAAGCAGGCGCGCTAGCCAGGCTGCGCTACATCCCGATATTGCTCACCGAGGCCTTCAACTCGCCTTCCGCTTGGCCTTCGTTGCCCGTTTGGCCGGTGCCGCGGTCAGCACCAGCTCCGGCTCGGCGCCGCCCGAGAGCATTTTGAGCAGATCGCGCAGGCCATCCCGCACCGATCGCACCCGCTCGCGCGCGTGTTGTCCGAGCGCCTCGCCTGCCAGCTTCATCACCGGCGGTCCGGGCTCGTCCATCTCGTCGAGCCGCCGCCGCGCACCCGCCAGCGTCAGCCCTTCGCCGAACACCAGCGACTTGATGCGCAACACCATCTCGATGTCGGCCTGGCGGTATACCCGAGGACCACCTCCCGACGGCGTGCGTCCGAGCTTGGGAAACTCCGCTTCCCAGGACCGCAGCATATAGGACTGCACCTCGGCGACTTCACACACCTCGGCGGCCTTGAACCACTCCCGCTTGGGCGCTGCCATGAAGACGTATCCCGGACGACAGTATAGGTCAAAAGACGCGAATCTGGTGATCTCGTGATCTGATGATCTGGCGATCTGAGCTGGCGATCCAGGGATCTGGGGATCTATCTGGGATCTAATGATCTATCTAGAGATCTCGTGATCTATTCGAGATCTCGCGAACTTTTCGTGCTCCTCACTTCTCACCTCTCACTTTTCCCTGCAGGCTGCGTTTTTCAGCAGCCTGCCGGCCGCGGTGTTCGGCGCGGCGGCGGACCGAGATGCGGATCGGCGTGCCGAAGAAGCCGTACTCGTCGCGCAGGCGGTTCTCCAGGAACCGTTCGTACGAAAAATGAAGCTTCGTCGCGATGTTCGTGAACAGCACGAACGAGGGTGGCGCGACGCTGGTCTGCGCGGCATAGAGCACGCGGACGTTGCGGCGTCCGGGGCTCACCGGCGGGTGCGCGGTGGTGATCGCCTCGATGAACCGATTCAACTCGCCGGTCGGCACGCGCGTGTTGCGCGCGGCCGAAACCTTCTCGATCGCCTCGAGCAGCTTCGCCGCTCGCTCGCCGGTCTTCGCCGAGATGTGAAGGACGGGAGCGAAGTCGAGAAACTTCAGGTGGTAGCGGAGGTTTTCGTCGAAGCGTTTCGCGCCGTCGGGGCCTTCGCTCTTCATCAGGTCCCACTTGTTCGCGGCGATGATGATCCCTCGCCCGGCTTCGACAGCCGCGCCCGCGATGGCGCCATCCTGATCGGCCGGCCCCAGGCTCGCGTCGATCAGCAGCACCACGACATCGGCCCGCTCGATCGCGCGCCGCGCGAGCATGACGCTGAGTGTCTCGACCTGGCCGCCGCGAGCGACGCGGCCAGGCCGGCGGATGCCGGCCGTGTCCACGATCCGGAACTGCTTGCGGTGCCACGTGAGCAGCGCGTCCACCGAATCCCGCGTCGTGCCGGGAACGTCGGAGACGATCATCCGCTCCTCGCTCAGCAAGCGGTTGACCAGTGACGACTTGCCGGCGTTTGGCCGGCCGACGATGGCGACCGCTGTCTCGCGGAGCTCCGCTGGTTCGGTCACGCGCGGTGCGTCGGGCAACGCCGAGACGATCGCGTCCATCAGGTCCGCGACGCCCATCCCATGCTCGGCGCTCACCTCGATCACCGGGTCGAATCCCAGGCGATATAGTTCCAGCGCTCCGCCCTGGGCCCGGCGATCGTCCATCTTGTTGATCGCGAGGATCACCGGGACACCTGCCACGCGGGCAGCCGCCGCTACTTCCTCGTCTCCCGCAACTCGACCCTCGCGGCCATCTGCCACCATCACAACAAGATCCGCGTGGGCCAGGGCCCTGCGTCCGCGCTCGACCACGAGATCGTGAAGCGGATCCTGGCTGGCGCCGAACATGCCTCCCGTGTCGGTGAGGAGCACCGACCGATCCTCCCAGGCCACCGGCTGCGCGATCACATCGCGGGTGGTGCCCGGAACGGGCCCGACGATCGACCGCCTGGTTCCCGTCAACTTATTGAAAAGCGTAGACTTACCAACGTTCGGGCGGCCGATGAACACGACGGTGGGAGGGAGTCGCTGGGCCACGGCAGCGCTCCGATCTTACAGGTACACAAGGACTTGCGGTTTGACACGTGTAAGTGCCACGAATTAAGATACTTACGCCGATCGAGGAGCAGCCGACCGAGATGATCAAGGTGGACATCGTCAACGAAGTGTCGAAGGTCGCCGAGATCACGAAGGTCAAGGCCGAGTTGGCGGTCGACGCCGTCTTCGAGGCCATGCGGCATTCGATGCAGCGTGGCGAACGCATTGAGCTGCGAGGCTTTGGCGTGTTTCAGGTGAAGCCGCGCAAGCGTGGAATCGGCCGCAACCCACGCACCGGCAAGGAAGTCCGTATCCCGCCGGGCCGAACGATCAGGTTCAAACCCGGTAAGGAACTGCAGAACATCGGGTAACGAGGTCGTGTCCTTCCCGACGGGGCCCGATTACGAGCCGGCCCCTTTTCCACACTCGACGCCCCGCGAGGCCCAGCCCGACCCCTATACGTTGGTACCGCCGCCGCACGGCGTCCGTGTCCGGCACGATCGCCGGTGGCTGCCCTGGGCATTGCTCGCGATGACGCTCGTTACGACGACCCTGGCCGGAGGCTGCCATTACGCCAGTTTCGTGCAGGGCTTCCGCGAGCCCGTCCTCGATACCGCCGGTCCGGGCCCGGGCACGCTCGTCGAGTGGCTCGCGGCCTTTGCAGTCGGACTCGTTGCCGCGGTCGCAACAGCCATCCGGCTGGCTCTCGACATCAAATTCATGGCCGGCGGCCTCTGGTTCAGCCTGACGGTGCTCGCCATCCTCGGCTGCCATGAGATGGGGCACTACATCGCGTGCCTTCGATACGGCGTCGACGCGACTCGCCCGTTCTTCCTTCCTGCGCCACTGCCGCTCACGGGAACGCTCGGAGCGTTCATCCGAATCCGGTCCAGAATCCCCACCAAGACCGCGCTGTTCGACATCGGTATCGCCGGGCCCATCGCCGGATTCGTGGTCGCGGTGCCCGCGCTCTTCATCGGTCTCGCCCTCTCACACGTGGAGAAGCTGCCGGCCGACATGGCGGGCATGATGACGCTCGGTGAGCCGCTGCTGTTCCAGGCGGTGAAGCGGATCGTCTTCGGGACGATTCCGCAGGGATACGACATCAACATGCACCCGATGGCGTTTGCGGCCTGGTTCGGGTTGCTGGCCACGGCGCTGAACCTCTTTCCGATCGCGCAGCTCGACGGCGGTCACATCAGCTATGCGGTGCTCGGACGCCGATCCCTGTGGGTGACGATGACGATGGCGGTCGCGGCGATTGGGCTGACGTTCGTCTCGGCGAGCTGGATCGCCTGGACCGTAATGCTGGTATTGATGCTCGTGCTGGTCGGTCCTCATCACCCGCCGACACTCGACGATCACACGCCGATCAGCACCGGCCGGCTCTGGCTTGCGCTGTTCGCGCTCGTGATGCTGGCGATCTGTTTCACCCCAGCGCCGCTCGACCCGTTCATCACCGGACAATAGCCGCACCCCGCAGGTCCCAGCCACGCGCGGCTACAGCATCGTCATCGGATCGACGTCTACGGTCGCGCGGCGGGCAAGCTGAGGGGCGGCGTCGAGCGCGGCGCGCAGCGACTCGCGCATCGCGGCGCGGTTGAGGCCCTTCAGAAAGAACTGCGCGCGATGTTCGCCACGCAGCCGGGTGAGCGGCGCCGGGGCAGGGCCAAGGAGTACGAATCCCCGCTTCCCCTGCCCGAGCACCGCGGCGCCAAGACTGTGCGCCCCCTGTATGGCCTCGTCGAAGGTGCGTCCCTTGACGACAACGTTGACCATCGACACGTGCGGCGGGTACCGCATCGCGTGGCGGTATTTCGTTTCCTGATCGAAGAACGCGGTGTAATCCTGCGTGCAGGCGAGCCGGATGCTGTAGTGCGTCGGGAAGAGCGTCTGGACGATCGCCTGGCCGGGCCGTTCGCCGCGCCCGGCCCGTCCCGCCACCTGTGTCAGCAGCTGGAACGTGCGCTCCGCGGCCCGGAAATCGGCCAGGCCGAGGCCGACATCCGCAGAGACCACGCCGACGAGCGTCACGTGCGGAAAGTCGTGCCCCTTCGCAATCATCTGGGTGCCGACGAGGACGTCCACCTCGCGCCGCGCGAAGCGTGAGAGCGTGTCAACCAGGCTGCCGCGCTTGCGCACCGTGTCGCGATCGACCCGGGCGACGCGGGCATCGGGAAAGAAGCGATGCACCTCGGCCTCGATGCGCTCGGTGCCGTATCCAACGTGCTCCAGATACGGCGCGGCGCATTGCGGGCACACGGTCGGCACGTGCCGGGCGTAGTTGCAGTAGTGGCACCGCGCGCGCCAGCCGCGCCGATCGGGTTCGCGCAACTTGCCGCGATGCACTGTGAGCGAGACGCTGCAGTTCGGACACTCGAGCGTGTGGCCGCACTGCCGGCAGAACATCGCCGTCGCATAGCCGCGCCGGTTGAGCAGGATCACCGCCTGCTCGCGCGATTCGAGCCGCTGGCCGAGCGCTTCGACGAGAGGCCGGCTCAGCACCACTTCCGGATCGTCGGCCATCTGCTCGCGCATGTTGACGATGCTGACGCCGGCGAGCGGACGGTCGAGCACGCGCCGGGTCATCGTCACCAGTTCGTAGCGGCCAGCCCGCGTGTTGGCGAACGACTCCATTGACGGCGTCGCGGATCCGAGCACGACCAGCGCGCCGCTGAACTTCCCGCGCATCACCGCGACGTCGCGGCCGTGATAGCGCGGCGTCTCCTCCTGTTTGTAGGAGGTGTCGTGTTCCTCGTCGACGATGATGAGTCCCGGCCGCGCCAGCGGCGTGAACACCGCGGACCGCGTGCCGACCACGACGTCCACGTCTCCCCGGCGGATCCGGTGCCATTGGTCGTGGCGCTCGCCATCGGACAGCCCACTGTGCTGAATGGCGACGTGGGCGCCGAAGCGGGCGCGAAAGAGCGCCGCTACCTGCGGCGTGAGCGCAATCTCGGGAACCATGACGAGCACGCCACGTCCCTGCGCGCGTACCCGCTCGGCGAGCCTCAAATAGAGCTCCGTTTTCCCGCTGCCGGTCACGCCGTGGACGAGCGCAGTTCGGAACCCGCGCGTTTCGGCCAGCCCGCTGAGCACGCGGAGAGCGTCTGCCTGCTCACCGGTCAGGGGTCGCTCGTCGGCTTCGGCGCCAGCCGCACTAGTCGTGTGACGGCCGGCGACAAACGGATCGCGTTCCACCCGCGCATCGCGAACCGCGACCAGCTCCATCGCTTCGAGTCGAGAGACCGTGGACGCGCCAATCCCCTTTTCCGCCAGTGCCGGAACCGGCAACCCGTCGGCCGATGCGGCCAGGATCTGAAGCGCCTCGCGCTGTCTGGCTCCAAGCCGCGCGGGATCGCCCTCGCCCGAACATCGTGGAGCCACGAGGCGATCGACCGCGTCGCGGCCCCGATCCGTCAAGCTCGCGACGCGCACCGTCTTGAAGGCATCGACGCGCGCGGTCAGGGCGTGCGGCGGCAGCGCCGCCGAGAGCGCCGCACCGGGACCCGCGAGATAGTAATCGGCCACCCACCGCGCCAGCTCGACGACGTCGTCCGGGAGAAACGGGGTTGGATCGAGCACCTCGAGCAGCTCGCGAATCTCGATGTCGCCTTCAACCGGCGCGCCTTCGCCAAGGACGATGCCGGTCAGACGTCGCGTGCCGAGCGGGACGATCGCTCGAGCTCCGGCCGGCGGCGTGGCCGTACCGTCGGGCACCGCATATGTCAGCAGCCCCAGTGCCGGCACAGGCACCGCGACCGAAATGAGCCGCATCCGATCGCCTTACGGTCGCTGCTCGGCGAGGAGAATGGCGCGGACCTTCTTCATGTCCTCCCACACCTCTCGCTTGGCCGGCGGGTTGCGGAGCAGATAGGCCGGATGGAACGTCGGGATGAGCGTCGCACCCCGAAACTGGAACTCGCGCCCGCGCAGCCGGGTGATCGGGTCGGTGGTCCGGAGCAGGGACTGCGCCGCGAACTTTCCGAGCGCCACGATGACCCGCGGCTGGATGATCCCGATCTGCTGGAAGAGAAACGGTTCGCAGGTGGAGACCTCGTCGGGCTCCGGGTTGCGGTTGCCGGGCGGGCGGCACTTGATCACGTTGGCGATGTAGACCTGCTCGCGGGAAAGGCCGATCGCTTCGATGATCTTCGTCAGCAGCTGACCGGCCCGGCCGACGAACGGTTCGCCCTGCTTGTCTTCCTCCTCGCCCGGCCCCTCGCCGACGAACATCAGGCGGGCCTTCGGACTGCCGACGCCGAACACCACCTGTCGGCGCCCGAGGTTGCACAGCTTGCACCGCGTGCACATCGGACCGATCTCGGCACGCAGCACCGACAACGCCTCGGCCGGCGCAAGGGCGACAGGCTCGACGCCCGCTGACGGCTCGGTGAGCGAGTCGAGCAGCTCTGCTCCCCCGCCCTCCGCCATGACAGCGTCCGCTGCCGTCCCGGCGCCCGCCGAGCCGGAGCCCGCATCCTGTTTCGCCGCCTCCTCACGCTGACGCCACGACGGATCGCGGCTCACGCCGGTGACGCCGAGCTCGGCGAAGAACGCGAGATGGGCGGAGATGTCGGAAGACATGGAAGGCTTCAGGCTCCAGGCTTCGGGCTTCAGGAATAACTCTTGCCACGCTGTCCTCGTGACGCGAGCGGGCAAGGACTAGTGTATTTCGTCAGGCCTGAAGCCTGAAGCCTAAAGCCTGGAGCCTGTCGCCGCGAGCCGCGCGACCAGCGGCTCGATCGCGTCGAGAATCCGAGCCGCGATGTCGGCCTTCGACGCGAGCGGTACTTCCACCGCGGCCGAGTCCGACACGATCGTCACCGCGTTGGTGTCCACGTCGAAGCCGGCATCGCTGCGTGAGACGTCGTTGGCGACGATCAGGTCCGCCTTCTTTCGAGCGAGCTT
>DATJFF010000192.1:0-25318 GCA_035495795.1 Vicinamibacterales bacterium | reverse complement strand
TCCGGGGACGAGCTCACGCGCCTTGGCAATCGCGGCCAGCGAACGTGCCTCGCTCTGCGGCGCCTCCACGAGCATCAGATGATCGCCGAACTCGATGAGGACGCTGTGGTGCGACTGGCCGGCGAGGAACCACACGCCGGGGGCGACCGCCTCGGCGACGACCGACGGCGCGGGCGGCGTGGGCACCGCGGCGGCGCGAACCGCTTCGGGGGCAGCGACATCGCCCGGGTCGGCGGAGTCCACCTTGGTCAAACGCAGTTCCGATGACTTGAACCGATCGATGAAGGCAGCCAGGCGCCGCGGCGATTTCAGTCCCGGCGGGCCGTCCGCGTACTCAGTGAACCGTGTTTCGACAATCACGTCACCGAGATTGGGATGGGCCGCCCGCGAGCGGATTCGCGACGGGACGTGCGTCGCGGTATCGCTGACGATGGTGAAGGCGGTGGTCGAACCGTTCGGGGTGATGTCGGCGAGCTGCTCGTTGTCTTCGGTTCGCACGTTGGCGACCGACGCCTTGCCCTGTGCCGCCGCGGCCACGAGCACGAGCGGATGATGGAAGAGCTCGGCCTGGCGATCGCGGGCGGTCGCCGCCCCGGTCCGCGTCGGGCTGCCGTTCGCGCCGACGGTGTAGGCGGCGTCGCCGTCGATTCCGAAGACCTGAGTCTGCGGCGCCTGGCCCTGGAAGTAGAGAAAGTTCGGGGTTCGCGTCTGCTGGACGCGCATCCGGCGGCCCTCGACATCGATAGCGCGGCGGTAGCCGCTGACGGCGAAGGTCTGGCCGGTGGCGTCGATGGTCATGTCCTGGCCGACGTTCCACATGGCGCCGTCACCTTCGAGCACGAGGGTCTTGAGGCTTGCCAGCTGATCGCGGCCGCCGAGCGCGGCGGACGTGTCAGCGAGCCACCGCTGTTCAGGCGTGGCGCTGGTGCAGGCGGCCAGAGCGACGAGCGATGCGGCAAGTAACAGGCATCGGAGCATGGGCCCGAACATGTCACGGACTCGCGGCGGGGGTCAAGGCGGTGCCGCGAGTCCGGCCGCGCTTCGCGCGGTAGGCGCGGCTTCGCCGCGTAGGGCCGCCGCTTCGCGGCGTCAGGCCTCGCTGTCGCGAGGCGGGAAAGGCGGGAGGAAACAAGAGATGGGGATAGCTATCTGCCTCCTTCGCGCGGAGGCGCGCCTGACGGGGGCGAAGCCCCCGGCCTACGCGAGCCCAGCGAGCGCCTGCCGCGGCGGAGCCGCGGCCTAGAATGTGTCATGCCGATCACTGCCTCGACACAGATGGCCGCTCGCATCGATCGAGCGGAGCTCGCGCTCATGCTCGGCATCGCTGAGGCAGTGCGCCAGGCGAAAGCCCCCATTCAGGTCTGGCCGGTTGGTGGGTCGTTTGCCGTGCTTGGCGAGCCGGGTTCGCCGTTCAACAAAGTCATCGCGCTGGGCTTCGACGGTGAGCCGGCAGTGGACGAGCTGGAAACTATCGAACGCGGGCACGCTGCGGCCGGCGTTCGGGTGCAGGTCGAGCTCTCGACGCTCGCGAATCCCGAGGTGGCGCGGGCCTTGACTGTGCGCGGATACCAGCTGATTGGTTTCGAGAACGTCCTGGGCCGGCGGCTCGCGGACGTCACAGGCGTTCCGGACGGGGCCATCACGGTCTCGGAGATCGAGCCTCACCAGTCAGCGGAATGGATTCGCGTGCTGATCGACGCGTTCTCGCACCCCGATGTGTTCGATGGGCCGCCCTCGCACGAGTCGTTCGACAACAGCGAGCTCGAACGGGCCTACCAGTCGTTCGCGGCCGTGCCTGGCGTGGTCCGGCTGCTGGCGTCGATCGATGGCGCCGTTGCCGGAGGCGGCAGCCTGTACCTGCACGACAAGGTTGCCATGCTGTGCGGGGCCGGTACGGTCCCGGCGAGCCGCCGCCGCGGCGTGCAGTCGGCGCTATTGAGCGCGCGGCTCGCCGAGGCGCGCGCAAAGGGCTGCGATCTGGCGGTCGTGACCACGCAGCCGGGCTCGAAGTCGCAGGAGAACGTGCAGCGGGCCGGCTTCGAGCTGCTCTACAGCCGCGCAGTGCTCGTCAAGCCGCTGAACGCGCCCTAGCGGGCGCGTCCAGCGTCAGGCCGCGGCGAACCCGGTGTTCAGTGACGCCGGGTCGCCGCGACAGGCCGTGGCTGCGCCACGTCAGGCGCGCCTTCGGCGCGCAGGTCAAGCCATCCCCGGTGATTCTTGCTCTTTCCCGCGGCGCGAAGCGCCGCCTGACGCGCGCCAGCGCGGCTCGACGCGGCGAAGCCGCGGCCTACGCGAGCGAAGCGAGCGCCTGCTACGAGCGTCAGCGCAGCTAGCGCTCGACAGTTACCGGCTCGGTCAGCCGCACGACGAGCAGCGCGCCTTCACCCAGCCGCACTTCCTTGCCTCGGGTCGAGAGCACGACTGCGGTGCCGGCGCCGCCGCCGGCTGCCGCGCCGATCGCCGCGCCCTTGCCGCCACCGACGAGGGCGCCCACGACCGCTCCGCCGGCAGCGGGCAGGCCGATCGTCGCCGCGTCCTTCTTCTTGGTGGCGGGTGCGATCTTCGTCCAGGTCCGCGTCTCAATCGGATAAGTGTTGTCGGTCCGCGACGAGGTCAGCGACGAGAAGCGCAGCGACAGACGGCCGCGCCCCTTGACGCGGCCGGATTCGACGGCTTCCACCACGCGCCCGGTGACGCGACTGCCGGACGGAACGGCAGCGCGGCCGTCAACGGTCAAGGGTTCCACCAGGCGACCGAGCACGCGGTCGCGGGGTCGGGAAGTGTCCGAGCCGACGTTGGATTCCAGTCGGATGCGCAGCGTCGTTCCGGCGGGGATGGTGATGCGTTCGGCCGCGGTGGCCGAGGCGCCGGCGACGAGCATGAAGACCGTGCAGACAGTCATCAGGCGGGTCGTCATATCAGTCCTCCTGACGACGGAGGCTGCAACGGGTGTACCCGGGCCGTTGTCCAAGGATAGGGCAGGCTGCCTCTGCTGTAGCCAGCCGCCAGCGCGGCGATGGGAGACAAATCAGGCAGATCTTACGCACTCAGCGACAGCGCCAGCTGGCGCAGTGTCGCCTCGAGCACGAGGACAGCTCTCCAGTATTCCTCTAACTCGAGGTGCTCGTGCGGCGTGTGATCGAGCGCGCTGTCGCCGGGGCCGTACGCAACGATTGGGCACTTCCACACGGGGGCGACGACGTTCATGTCGCTGGTGCCGGTCTTCACGACGAACCCTGGCTGTACGGCGGGATCGACGCTGCGCACGCCGGCGAGGAAGCTGCGCACCAGCGGGTTCTGCCGATCGCTGCGCCAGGGCCGCTCCCAGCCCCTGAAGGTGAGCACGAATGTCGTGCGCCGCCCAGCGATCGTAATCCGCTCGCGTCCGCCAGCGCCGTGCTCGAGTACCGGAATCGGCGGGGGCTCGCTCGCCTCGAGGTGGGTGGCAGTCCACGCCAGCATTGCGCGGACGAATGCTTCCGCGTCGAACCCGACCGGCAGTCGCCACGCGAACTGCGCATCAACGGTATCGGTGAGGCCCTCATCGTTCGCGGTTACGAACCGGCGCAGGCTCGGACTCAGCTGATCGAACGGCTTGTCAACGTCTGCATTCACGGTGTCGGCATGTGCGCGCACCCAGTTCCACAGATCGACGACGAGCTCGGCGATGCTGGCGTCTGGTCCGGCGGTATGCGCCATCGCCTGCCGCGCCTCGAGGTCCACCAGCAGCCGTCCTTTGTAGCCGAGCGTGGCCCGTCGCCAACTGCTCGGCTCGCCGATCACGCAGGCGGACGGCACGGGCTCGCGGCTGCCATCGAAGCGCGATGCTACGAAGCGCGCGCCCTTGCTCGTCGCGGCTTCTTCCTCGACAGCGCCGACCACGACCAGGCGCACGCCAGCGTCGTGTGCCCACTGCGAGCCGAGCCGTGCGCCAACTGACGCGAAGGTCGCGAGCGGCCCCTTGGCATCTACGGATCCGCGCCCGAAGAGCCGGCCGTCCTCGATGCGAACAGCGATGTTCCCCGGTACCGTGTCGATGTGGCCGAGCAGCACGATTACGCGCGCGCCGCTCGTCGGCCCGATCTCGCCAACCGCGTTTCCCGCATCGTCAACGTAGGCGCGGTCGTACCCGGACCGCCCCATCGTGTCTGCCAGCCACGTGGATGCCGCGTGCTCGTGCCGTGAGACCGAGGGGATCGCCACGAGCCCGCGCACGAGCTCGATTGCTTCCTCTCGTGTCATGACGCCGTCGCCGCCGAGCGGCGCGCTGGTGTCGTCGATGCCGCCTCGAGCGCGGCGGCAATCGCCGTGATTCCAAGCGCGATCTCTTCGTCGCTGATCACCAGCGGCGGCAACAGCCGCAGGATGGTCGGCCCGGCCGGGAGCGCGATGACGCGGTGTTCCAGCATCAGGCTCTTGAGCACCGGCGCCACCTTGGTCCGCAGCTCGATGGCGAGCATCAGGCCGAGGCCACGCACGTCACGGACGATTGGTACGTCCGCGAGCGCCGACTTCAGGTCCGCCAGCATCTGTGCGCCCAGCGTCGCGCTGCGCTCGATCAGCCCTTCGGCCGCGTAGGTCTGGATAGCGGCGAGCCCGGCCGCACACGCCAGGGGAGAGCCGCCGAAGGTGCTCCCGTGGGATCCCGCAGACAGCTTCGCGCGGATGCCCGCGGTGTATGCGAAGGCGCCCATCGGGAAGCCGCCGCCGAGGCCCTTTGCCATGCAGATGATGTCGGGCGCGATCGCCCCATGCTCGATCGCAAACCATCGTCCGGTGCGGCCAAACCCGGTCTGGATCTCGTCGATGATGAGCAGTGCGCCGCGCTGACGGCAGGCGCGCTCGGCGGCGTGGAGGAAGCCGGGCTGCGCGAGGTTGACGCCGCTCTCACCCTGCACGACTTCGAGAATTACCGCGGCGGTCCGATCGGTGACGGCCGCGTCCAGCGCAGCCGCGTCGTTGAACGGCACGTGGGTGGTCTCGAGCAGCGGCTCGAATCCCTCCCGATATTTCGGTTCCCACGTCACCGACAGTGCCCCGAACGTGCGGCCGTGAAATCCCTTCGTCGTCGCAACGAAGGCGCTGCGTCCGGTGACGAGCCGCGCGAACTTCATGGCGCCATCCACCGCTTCGGCGCCGCTGTTGCAAAGAAAGGCATGCGGCAGGTGTTTCGGCAGTACGCCGACCAACGCCTCAGCAAACTGTGCCCGCACGTCGTTATAGAGATAGTTGGGACAGAGCGCGAGCGTATGCGCCTGGCGCGCGATCGCTTCGGTGACGTGTGGATGGCAATGGCCCAGCATCGCAACGCCCTGGGCGGACCCGAGATCGAGATAACGGTTGCCATCGATGTCGGTGAGCCAGCAGCCTTCGCCGCTGACGAACACGGCGTCGCCTCGGCGCGCGGTGGTCCCGCCAAGGATGGATTCTTCTATGGCAGAGAGATTCATATGGATCCCGCGGATATGGGAGAGCCGGCCTTGGTCACTTCGGCGCTGCGAACAAATCCTCGATGGCGACGATCGTGAGCGGTCCGATGTCGAGCGCGCGAATGCGCGGTTCGATGCTCTTGCGATCGCCGGCGATGGCGATCACGAGATGCTCGGGTTGGAGATACAGCGTGGCGACGCGCTGCACGTCGTCTGCCGAGACGGCCTGAATCGCCCGCGCGTACGTGGAGTAGTAGTCGTCGGGCAGGTCGAACGTGACCAGCGTTTCGAGAGCCTGCAGCCGGCTAGAGATCCGGCCGGTCGCCTCGAACGTCTTCGAGAAGTCAAGCGCGACCTCCTTCTTCGCGAGCGCGAGCTCGTCAGCCGGAATTGCGGTCAGGAGATCAGCCAGTTCGCCGAGCATTTCGGCCAGCGCCTCGGCAGTCTTGTCGCTCTGCGCGGCGGTGCCCAGGGCCAGCGGTCCCGCAACTCGGCGCCGGTCGAAACCCGAGCGAACGCCCGTCGTAGAACCGCGAAGCGTTGGAGTGCGCGTCGAGCTGAGCCGGCTCCTGAGGACCGCATTCAGAACCTGAATCGGAAAGTAATCCGCCGTCGCGCTCGTGGCACTCACGCCGCCGACGAGAATCCGCGACTGCGGCGCGTCCGGAACGTCCGCCAGCAACAACTGGCGTGCGGGACGCGGAACCTCGGGAGTAGCCGCGCGGATCGCTTCCCCTTGCCCAGCCGGCTGCCACTTGCCGAAGTGGGTCTCGACCAGCGGCAGCACATCGTTCGGCGTCACATCGCCTACCACCACCAAGGTGCTGTTGGCGGGTCGGTAGGCGGACTTGTGAAACGTGAGGACGTCCTCCACCTTGATCGTCTCGAGACCACTCGCGGACCCGATCTGCGGCGCGGCGTTGCGGTCCGAGGGACCGTAGAGACCGCGGGCGAGTGCCAGGGCGGCGATGGCGTCGGGATCGTCGCGCACCCCGCGCAGCATGCCCAGGCGCTGCCGCCGTGCGCGGTCGAGTTCCGGCGCCGGGAACGTGGGGCGCTGGACCATGTCGGCCATCAACGGCAGGACGGCGCCCAGCCCGGCCACCGGCACGTAGAGCCGCAGCAACGACGTGTCCGCGGTCGTCGACGCGGAGAGATTGGCGAAGAGGCGATCGAGCTCGTCCGCGAATTCGACGGCAGAACGTGCTCCTGCGCCCTCGCTGAGCAGGGCCGAAGTGAGGCTCGCGATCCCGAATCGCCCCGGTGGATCGGCGGCAGTGCCGGTTCTTACCACCAGGCTCATCTGCACAACCGGCAGCTCGTGCTGCTCCACGATCCACACCGGCAGGCCATTGCTCAAGCGATGTTTCAGGATGGCGGGCGCCCACACCGGCAGCGAGTCGGTGCCTGGCCTCGAGCGGCGATCCGGCGCCTGCCCGGTGGGCACGGCCATGGATATCGCGACGAACAGGGCAATGGCGAGTGTGCTGTTCATTCGAGTGTCCACAGCGTGATCGATGAAACGTCCTTGACGAAGACGCGGTTACCCGAGATCGCCGGCTGGGCCCACGTCGCGCTGGTCGCCACGGCATAACGCGCAACGGGCTCGAACCCGCTGCGGCTGCTCTTCGCCACGATCAGCTCCGCATCGTCGTTCAAGAGGAAAAGAAGGGTACCGGCCTTGACGATCGCGGTGTTCGCGGCCTGCCGGGGCTGGCCGAGCCACAGCACCTGCCCGGTGTCCGCGTCGAGCGCGAAGAACTGGCCTCTCGCCTTCTCGGACAGGCCGAACAGGGCCTTGCCGACCAGGACTGGATTGCTGAGGAACAGTGAGGCCTGCGTCGTCTCCCACACGACGTCGACGGTCCACGTGCTGCCCGATCTCGTTGGCCGCAGCGCCATGATCCCCATGCTCTGGCCGCCGACGATGAGTGTTTCGCCGTACGGGATGGGTGTGATGGCGCTTGGCGTGCCGCGGGACGGCCACGCGCGCTCCCACAGTCGCGTACCGTCCGACACCGAAACGGCGAGCACGCTGCTCTCGGTCATCGTCACCACCTGACGAACGCCGCCGAGGTCCACGATGATCGGCGAGGCGTAGGCGGCACGACCGGGCGCTGACCACCTGACGGTTCCGGTTGTCGCGTCGAAAGCAGTCAGCGGTCCGTGATTGCCGGGATGGACGATCACCAGCCCACCCTCACCGACCGGCGACGCCGACATGCCGTAAGTGGGATGCCCCTCTGCGGCCGGAGTCTGCCACACGAGCCGCCCGGTCGCCGCATCGAAAGCAGAGACGATGCCGGTCATGCCGAGCGTGAACAGCCGGCCGTTGTGGAAGAGCGGCGTGGCCTTGGGGCCCACGCCGTGCGCGGCCGCCATCACGTCAGGCTCGTACGGCGCCGGGTAACCCGTGTGCCAGCGTTCCCGGCCGTTGGCCGCGTCGAGGGCTGTCATCACCTCGTTGCCATTTCGCCGGGCGAACACGTAGACGGTATCCGCCACGATCAGAGGCGTGGCGTAACCCTCTCCAACGTCAACCTTCCATCGCCGGGTCAGCGCCTGAGGCCAGCTCGCCGGCTCAGCGAACGCGCTGGCCGCGCCGTCCCGGTTCACGCCGCGCCACTGCGGATAATCCTGCCCGTGCTGCGCGTCGACCGTGAGAACCGAGGCAACAACCATGGCACTCGCCAGCCACAGATGACACAGATGACACAGATAACACAGATGGCACAGATGGCCTTGCTCAGGCTTCTGTCCATTACCACGCGAATTCATGTCGGCGCCACCAGGACACGTTAACAGTGGTCGTGTTCCCCATCAACGCGCCAGAAAGGGAACAGTCCGCCTTCGTCATCTGCGTCATCTGCGTCATCTGCGGCGCTAGGCGATGTGGGTCCCTCCGCCACCGAGCGCCCGGGTGATCGGTTGCTCGACGCGGCCGTCGGCGAAGATCACTTTCTTCACGCCGCCCTCGATGGCCTCGACTGCACCCATCACCTTCTTCTTCATGCGCCCTTCGGCGTACTGCATGAAGCGATCGGCGTGACCGCGCGGGATCTCGCGGATCAGCGTTGATTGGTCGGGGAACCGCTCGAGCAGCCCAGGCATGTCGGTGAGGATGACGAGCGACTCGGCCTGGAAAGCGCCGGCGACCATTGCCGCGGCGCGATCGCCGTCCACGTTGATCGCCTCGCCTGCGGTCGAGGCGCCGGGCGGCGTCAGGACAGGGAAGTAGCCGGCGCCGATCAGCAGTCGGAGCAACTCGGTGTTCACCTTCTCCACGGTCCCGGTCCAGTCGTCGCGCAGCACCATCCGGCGTCCGTCCACCTTGATGCGCAGCGTATCCTTCCGCGCTCCCTCGAAGACGCGGCCGTCGAGCCCTGACAGCCCCACTGCGTTGACGCCGGCGCGCTGCAGCTTCTCTACCCACATCTTGTTCAACTGACCGCAGTAGACCATCTCGAAGATTTCGAGCGTCCGGCGATCGGTGCGGCGGCTTACATGTCCGGTCTCGCTGGTCACGAATTGCGGCGGATGGCCGAGCGCCTCGGCGACCTGGTTGGTAGTCTGCGCGCCGCCGTGGACCAGCAGCAACTCGGTCCCCGCGGCCCTGAGCGCGACGACATCAGCGACGACGGCATCGATATTGAGGCTGGTTCCGCCTCCGACTTTGACGACGATCATGAGGTCTTGGGGTCTTGAAGTCTCGAGGTCTTGAGCTACGCAGGATGCAGGCCCGGGAATTCGAGGCCGAGCCGCTCGTCCCAGCCGTGCATCAGGTTTGTGCACTGGAGCGCGGTGCCGGCGGCGCCCTTCATCAGGTTATCGATGGCGCAGATCGAGACGACGCGCCTCGTGTTCGGGTCGAGCTCGAAACCGACGTCGGCATAGTTGCTGCCCGAGAGAATCTTCGGTTCAGGGTAGCGGTAGAGCCCGGCGCGCTCCTTGACGATGCGGACGAACGGTTCCCTGGCGTAGGTCTCGCGGTACGCCTTCCAGATGTCGCGCTCGGCAACCCCCTCGCCAACGAAGACGTGCGCCGTGGCGAGGACGCCGCGGACGTTGTCCACGGCTGTCGCGCTCAGGTGTACGTCGGTGCTCACGCCTGCCAGCGCGAGCGCCTGGAGCACCTCCGCGGTGTGACGGTGGCCGGTTGGCGCGAAGCTGCGCATCACGCCGGCACGCTCCGGGTGATGAGTAGCGTCGCTCGACGCCGCGCCGCCTTCGCTGCTCCCGACCTTCACCTCGCAGATGACGCCGCGAGCGGCATCAACCAGACCGGCTTTCGCGAGCGGCCAGATGGCGAGCGTCGTGGCGGTGGCGTTGCAACCGACGCCGCTCACATACGAGGCCGCCGAGATCTCGGCGCGGTGAAGCTCCGGCAACCCGTACACGAACCTTGCAAGCCAATCCGGGCTCGAGTGCGCTGTGCCGTACCAGCGGTCGTAGCCGGAGGCGTCGCGCAGGCGGAAGTCGGCGCTCAGGTCCACGATTCTCGGCGCGAGCGCAGCGAAGCCCTCGATCCGGCCCATCGCGCCGCCGTGGGGCAGGCACAGAAACAGCAAGTCGCACGGCTCGAGCGAGGCGGATGTCGTGAACTTGAGCGGGGCCCGCCCGGACGCACCCGCTCCTCGAGAGTCGTCGGGGCGGCCTTGAGCCGATCGAAAGGCCGAAGCTCTCAGGTTCGGGTGTGTGAAGTGCACGAACTGGCCATCCAGCCGCTCGCTCGTTACCTGTTTCACGACGACGTGCGGGTGCGAGAGAAGCAGCCGGAGCAGTTCACCGCCGGTGTAGCCCGAGGCGCCGACGATCGACGCCGTGATCGGCAGGTTCATCGGCTAGACCGACGCGCCTTCGGCGAGGGAGATCGCGGCCAGCTTCGTGGACTCGCCGGCCGCGAAGCCGTTGGCGGCGTCCCAGCCCTCGGCGGCGACTTTCAGGCAGAAGTCGACCATCCGGTCGGGGATGTTCACGCCCGTCGGCGCGATGCTGTTGCGGAACTCCATCGTGTAGTTCACTTCGTTGACGAGGAGGCCCCGATCGGGATCCTCGAAGAGGTCGAGCGCCACGACACCGCCGCCGCAGGCTCGCGCCGCCCGCGTGCAGATCTCCGCGAGCTCCGGCGTCACCGGGCAGTTCGCCGACGTGCCGCCGCGGGCCGTGTTCGTAATCCAGTTCGGCGAGTTGCGATAGATCGCGCAGATGGTGTCGGGTCCGACCTGGAACGCACGGATGTCGCGCCCCGGCTTCTTCACGTACTCCTGGATGTAAAAGATGCTGTGGTGATAGCTTCCAAGCGTTTCCTTGTGCTCGAGGATCGCCTCGGCGGCGTCGCGATCGTTGACCTTGCTCAGCAGGCGCCCCCACGAGCCGACGGTCGGCTTCAACACCGCCGGATAGCCGAGCCGCTCGATGGCCTCGAGCGCGCTTTCCGGTGTGTAGGCGACCAGCGCTTTGGGCTGCGGCACGCCGGCCGCGGCCAGCGCGCTGGTGGTCATCAGCTTGTTGCCGCAGATGTCGGCGACCAGCGCAGTGTTGACGGTCTTGACGCCCCGGTCGTTCAGGATCTTGAGGCTGTAGAGCGCGCGGCTGTGATTGATGCAGCGCTCGACGATCACGTCGTAGTGCTGGTAGGGGTGCTGCTTGACATCGGTGATGTCGAAGATCAGCTTCTGGTCGTCCAGCAGATCGAGCGCAACGCCGCGCTTCTCGAACGACTCGAACAGCAGTTTCTCTTCGACGCGGACCCGGCTGTAGAGGACGCCGATGCGGCGAGGAGCCCCTAAGCCCCCGACGCGCGGACTCTGCGCGTTGGGGTGGCTACTCACCCCAGTCCTCCTCCTCCTGCGGCGCGAGCTGCAGCGTGAGCGGCTCGAGCGCCACCACTTCCAGTTCGGCACCGCACCCCGGACACTGCGCGATCTCGTTCTGCATCACGCTGGTCAGCGACACCTCGGCGAAGCACTCCGGGCATTGCGCGGTCCCGGTCGCGGTCTGTAGAGCCATTGAACTTCCCCCCTCTAACCCTCAGTTCGCATGTGCCGAACCTTCCATCGGCTCGAACTCACTCGTTCGGGCCCACTCCCAACCACCCGGCGGTGGGGAGCGACCGCATCAGCGAAATGTGGGGCTGAAACAGCCGTCGATCTTATACTGGCGCTCGCTGTTTCGCGAAAGGACTCACGGTCATGACGATTAGCTCGTCGCGCGTCGGCGTTTGGCTGCTCGCTCTTTTGCTCGCGCCGCTCCCCAGCGCCCTCGCTCAGGACACACCGGCAGCGGCTCCGGCGGGCTCGCGGCTCGATTTCGAGCGATACCGGAAAGAGATTGAGCCCATCTTCGTGAAGCAACGCCAGGGCCTGGTGAAATGCGTCACCTGCCACGCTGGCAAGGTGGGGACGCGCCTGCGCCTCGAACCGATGGACGCCGGCGCCTCGACCTGGACCGAAGCCCAGTCGCGCAAGAACTTCGAGACCGTCTCCAGCCTGATCTCACCGGGCCGGCCGATGTCGAGCCGCCTGCTCCTGCATCCACTCTCGCGCGATGCCGGCGGCGATCCGTTCCACGGCGGCGGGAAGCATTGGGCGGACCAGACCGATCCCGAGTGGCAGGCCCTTGCCGCGTGGACGCGGGGTGACAAAGCGGCGGCCCCGGCCAGCGCCGGTACGGCGGTCCGCATCATCCAGACCAACTCTGCCAGCGACGGCGCGCACTTGATCGATCCGGTCACGAACCGCGTCATCGGCGTCATCCACGGCGTCGAGATTCCGCACGGGGTCACCGCCTCGCCCGACGGCAGCCGCCTCTACCTGAGCAACGAATCGCAGGAAACCCTCGACGTCGTAGACGCGAAGACACTGGCGGTCTCGAAGCGGATCAAGCTGAGCGGCCGGCCGAACAACGTCACCATCACGAAGGACGGCAAGAAGGTGTACGTCGGAATCGCCCAGGCGCCTGGCGCGCTCGACGTCATCGACACGTCAGCGCAGGCCAACGTCAAGACGGTGCCGGTCAAAGGCGCGATTCACAACGTCTACGTCACGCCAGACGGCAAGTTTGCCGTCGCCGGCTCCATTCCGGAGCGCACGATTTCGATCGTCGATACCGCTACGGACACGCTGGCCCGCACGATTCAGCTGTCGGCGGGCATCCGGCCGATGGCCTTCGACACGAAGCCGGACGGCTCCACCAACCGCATCTACGTCCAGCTGTCGGACTTCCACGGCTTCGTTGGGGTGGACTTCGACAGCGGCAAGGAAGTGGCGCGGATCGAGCACCCACCGATCGAGGGCGAGCACGCGCACACCGACGGCCTGCAGGGAGCGCCCGCCCATGGGCTCGCCGTGTCGCCTGATGGCAAGCGCCTGTGGTCCACCAGCAAGGTCTACGGCTACGCCTACATCCACTCGCTGCCCGACCTGAAGGAAGTTGGTCGCGTGTTCGTCGGACAGCACCCCGAGTGGATTACCTTCACGCCCGATGGCAAGTACCTCTACGTCGCCGCGGCCGGCGACAACATGGTGTTCGTCATCGACGCCGCCGCCATGCGCGAGGTCGCTCGTATACCGGTGGGACAGGTTCCGAAACGCAATGCGACTGCTGTGTTGCAGGTGGCTGCGCGGTGACGCGTGTCCATTGTCGATTGGGGACTGACGATTGACGACTTATTGACGATTCGTCGATTAAGGATTGCGGCATTCGATTGACGATTGCGGGCATTGGGGAATTCAGCGATTGGGAAAATCACGAATGGGGATTGGCCGAAGGGTCACCCAATCGTCAATGGCCATTCGCCAGATCCTTCAATCTCCGGATGCCCCATTCATCAATTGAATGACGCAATCCTCAATCGACGAATCGTCAATAAGTCGTCAATCGACAATCTCCCAATCGCCAATGGACGCCGGCGCCGGCGGCGCTAGTCGTTGTGATGCAGCTCGTACTCCCGCTGTGCGCGGGCATTCTCGGCGCCCTGTTTCTTGTCGCGCTTGGCGGCGGCCTTGAGGGCCAGCGCGTGGGTGCCGCTGGAGTGAACGGCCGGGAGTGACAGGAGGCGCTCGAGCTCGGTGCTCGCGCAGCCGGGACACGCCGGTGTCGTGCCCGGGCGCACCAGCGTCTCGAACTCGCGGCCGCAGCTCTTGCAGGAGTATTCGAAGATCGGCATGGGTCGTCTCGTTCGCTCTCCAGCATTATAGGGAAGTCGTGGCCCCCCGATCAGCTCCCCGCGCCCGCCGCCGCGCGAGAGTGGCCGTATTCGCGCTCCTGCTGGTCACCGATTGTCTTCACCCGGCTGCCCGCGAACCACACCCGGCCGTCGCACGGGTAGCCGCCGCCACCGCCGCCGCGCGTGACCTGCCTCGGCTTCGCAGCCTGCTCGTGTCGGTGGACGGGGCGCTGGTCCACGAACAGTACTTCGGCGGTACGCGGGCCGCCTCGCCGGCGAACATCAAGTCGGCCTCGAAGAGCGTGATGTCCGCGCTGGTCGGCATTGCGTTGCAAAAAGGGCTCGTTTCCGACATCAGCCAGCCCATCGCTCCGCATTTCTCCGTCGAGCTCGGCACCGGGACGGATCCGCGCACGCGCGCCATCACCATCGAGCATCTACTGACGATGCAGACCGGGCTCGAGTCCACCAGCGGCCGAAACTACGGCGCCTGGGTGAGGAGCGCCAACTGGGTTCGCTACGCCCTCCGCCGCCCGATGCTTGCCGATCCCGGCACCGCGATGGAGTACAGCACCGGCAACAGCCACGTGCTGTCGGCACTGCTGACGCGCGTGACCAGGCAGAGCACGTGGCAGTTCGCGCAGGAGTCGCTGGCCCGGCCGCTCGGCTTCACGCTCGCGCGGTGGCCGCAGGACCCACAGGGGATCTACTTCGGCGGCAACGAGATGCTGATGACGCCGCGCCAGATGATCGCTTTCGGCGAGCTGTACCTGAACGATGGCCGTGCCGGCGATCGTCAGTTGTTCCCGGCCGACTGGGTGAAGCGGAGCTTCGTCGCGCGCGGGCGCTCGCGCTGGGGCAGCGACCGCGAATACGGCTATGGCTGGTGGATCCGGTCGCTCGACGGTCATCCGGCGTACTACGCGTGGGGCTACGGCGGACAGTTCGTCTTCGTCGTTCCGTCAGCGCGGATGGTGCTGGTCACGACCTCGGATCCGAACGTCTCCCGCGAGCGCCGCGAGCACTTGGAGGGAATCTACGCACTGGCGGAATCGGTGCTCGGCGCGGTCACGGCCGCGCCAGCGCGGTGAGTTGCCGCCGGTTCCCTTTTCGGGCCGCTTGGGTATAGGCTTTCGCCAATCGGCTGCGTTCACCCGGGTCCCGGGGAGGTCCTATGCACCGCGTCGTCGTCGGCGTTTTCGTCGCGTTGATCGTCTGCATTGGGGGAGCGCCCGCTTCCGCACACCATTCCTTCGCTGCGGAATACGACCGCGACAAGCCGGTGACCCTGCATGGCACCGTCACCCGCATCGAGTGGATGAACCCGCACATCTACTTCTACATGGACGTGAAGGACGAGGGCGGCGCGATCGTGAACTGGGCCATCGAGGGCGGCGCGCCCACGTCGCTGTATCGGGCCGGTTGGCGGAAGGACGACATGAAGGTTGGCGATGCCGTCACCGTCAACGGCTACCTCGCGCGAAACGGGAAGAAGCTCGCGAACATGCGGACGGCGGTCCTGGCCGACGGACGCGAGGTGTTCGGCGGGCAACAATACTTCACGCCGACGCTGCCGAAACCGCCGGGGTTCTGAAGGCAGAAGGCAAAAGGCAGAAGGCAGAAGGCAGAAGGCAAAGCCGTCATGCGAGCGGTGTGGTGTTCACGGATGACCGGCGGGCTGGCGCTCAGCGCGATCCTGCTCGGGACCGGCATTGCCGCAGCCCAGGACGCGCAGCCATCGCATCCGGATCTCAGCGGCTTCTGGGTCAACCAGTACACTCCCAACCTGTCGACCGTGCTCGGCGGCGAGCCGCCATTCACGGACTTCGGGGCGGAGCAGTGGCGGACCGTCGACACGTCGAAAGACCCGACCGCTATCTGCCTTCCGGTCGGGCCGTCACGGGCCTTTACCGCGCCGTTCCCGTTCCAGTTGGTGCAGGGGAAGGACACGATCGCGATCCTTTTCGAATACCAGTCGATCTGGCGGGCGATCTACATGGACGGCCGTCCCCACCCCGAGGACGTCGCGGACTATCCGTATTTCATGGGCCACTCGGTCGGCCGCTGGGAAGGCAACGTGCTGGTGGTCGACACGACCGGCATCGACGAGCGGAGCTGGCTCGACACCGCTGGTCACCGGCACAGCGCGGAACTCCGCTTGACGGAGCGCTTCGAATCGACCGGCGCGAACACGATCAAGTGGACCGTGACCTTCGACGATCCGGTCTATTTCACGCGGCCGTGGTCGATCGCGAGGACGTTCACGCGCGGCAAGCCGGCCGACCGTCTGTTGCCGTACACGTGCAACGAGAACAACAAGGACGTGGAGCAGCTCGAGTCGTTCCAGCCGAACCTGAATTACAAGCACGTTCCCGAGCCGGCTACCGGCGCGAAGCCGAAACCGAAGCCGCAATAGGCCTCGCCGCCGTCGGCGTCTCGGTAGGCGCCGGGCTTCGCCGGCGTAGGCCGCGATGCGGGCGTCGGGCGGCGCTTCGCGTCAGGCCGCGCTTCGCGCGTCAGGATCCCTCGCTGCGCTCGACCAAACGTCAAGTAGCTCACGCTGAGAGAAACCGCAGCATTGCATTCGTGAACACGTCGGCGCGCTCGATGTTCGAGATGTGGGCGGCGTCGAGCTCCAGGAGCGTCGCGCCGGGGATCGTCGCGGCAAGCCACGCGCCTTCTGCAGGCGGCGTGGCGGGGTCGTGGGTGCCGGTCACGATCAGCGCGGGCGCGCGCACGTTGGCAGTGTCGGTACGGAGGTCGGCATCGCGCAGCGCGGCACAGCATCCCAGGTAGCCAGGGACGGGCGTGGCGAGGAATGTCGCGAAGATCCGCGACACGCTCGCAGGCCTGGCCTTGCGGAACGCCGGAGTGAACCAGCGCTGCATCGTCGCCTCGGCAAGAGCCGCCAATCCGCCTTCCTCGACCTGGCGGCGGCGCTCCTCCCACATCGCCACCGAGCCGATGTGTGCGGCGGTGTTCGCCAGCACGAGTCGATCCACTCGATCGGGCGCGTGCACGCCGAGCCACAGCGCCGTGAGGCCGCCGATCGATATTCCGGCTACGTGCGAGCGTGTCATGGCGGTGTGATCCATCAGCGACAGCACGTCGCGTCCGAGGCGGTCGATCGTGTAGTCGCCGTCAGGTGCGTCCGACTCGCCGTGGCCGCGCGTGTCGTAGGCGAGCACGCGAAACGTCCGCGACAGGACGTTTACCTGGTCGTCCCACAAACCGCGATCGGTGCCGAGCGAGTTGGAGAGGACGAGTGAGGGCCCAGCAGCAGGGCCGGTCAGTTCATATGCGAGGCGGCAGCCATCGTCGGTGCGGTGAGTGGACATAACGGGGGGCTTCGCTCAGGCGTTCGGGGCGCGCTCAGCGAGGATCGCGGCCACCTCGGCGAAGGCATGGTTCGCCGCCGGGATGCCGCAATAGATCGCCTGCTGGAGGAGGATCTCCTTGATGTCGTCCGCGGTCATGCCGCCGGTATCCAGGGCCGCGCGCACGTGCAGGCGGAACTCTTCCCACCGTCCGAGCGCCACCATCGTCCCGATCGTCAGGATCCGGCGAGTCCGCTCGTCGAGACCCGGCCGGGTCCAGATCTCGCCCCACGCGTAGCGGGTGAGGAGGTCCTGCATCTCTTCGGTGAACGGGGTGGTCGCGGCGGCGGCGCGATTCACGTGACCGTCGCCAAGCACCGCCCGGCGTTTTGCCATACCAGCGTCGTGCCGCTGTCGTTCATGCATGATCGTGTCCTCGGCGATCGACTTCCCGATGCCGCAGGGAACGACGCACGATATCGCGCGCCGTCGCCGTTAGCGCAACCGGGTCCAGCGCCTGCTCGATCGCCGCGGTATCAAGGTGCTTGCGAATGGCTTGATCTGCTTGCGCAACCTCGGCGAGCCCCCGGGCGCGTGTTGCCGCGTCGCGGACCGCGGCCTCGACCAGGCGCGCGGCCTCGACGCGGCCGACTCGCGGCGCCAGCGCGGCCATCAGGCCTTCGGCCCGGGCCACGCCGCCCGCGGCGTCGAGATTCGCGCGCATCCGAGCCTCGTCCACGGACAGATGCGCGAGCGTGTCGGCCATCGCAGCGGATGCGTCTGCGGCCAGCGCCACGAGCTCGGGGAGCGTCTCCCACTCGGCCTGCCACCCTCCGATCGCGCGCTCGTGCTCCTGCGGCATCGCCGCGAGCATGGTCGCCACCAGGCCCGGCGCACGCACGGCGGCGGCGACGGCCCGGACCGACGCGACCGGATTGCGCTTGTGCGGCATCGACGACGATCCGCCGCGTCCCTCGGCCGTGGGCTCCGCCACTTCGCCAATCTCGGTCTGCGCGAGCAGCGCGACGTCTCGGCCGATCTTGCCGAGCGTCCCGCAGGCGATGCCGAGCGCGCAGGCGACGTCGGCGACCCGGCTCCGCTCGGTGTGCCACGCCGCAGCCGGCGCTCGCAGTCCGAGTTTCGCGGCCAGTGCGGCGGCAACCTGCGGTCCGGCATCGCCGAGCGTAGAAAGGCTTCCAGTCGCGCCGCCGAACTGCAGGTCGCCGGCCGCATCGAGCGTCGAGAGCAGCCGGGCGCGCGCGCGGTCCAGCCCCTGCATCCACACCATGGCCTTCGCGCCAAACGTCGTTGGCGTTGCCTGCTGCAGCCAGGTGCGGCCCGCGATAGGCGTAGCGGCGTACCGCTCGGCAAGCCGGGCGGCCGCGTCGCCTGCGCGACCGAGCGTCGCGGCGATTCCGGCACCGGCTTCGCGCAGTTCCAGGACGAGCGCAGTGTCCATCACGTCCTGGCTCGTCGCGCCCCAATGCACGTGTCCGGCGGCGGTCGGATCTTCAGCCGCCACCGCGCTCGTTAGATGCCGCACCAGCGGAATCACCGGATTGCCCGCGAGCGTTGCCTCGGCGTCGAGCGCAACGAGATCGTAACGCTCTGCCCGCGCGGCATTGCGGATTGGCGCGACGCTCGTCGGCGGGATGACGCCGGTTTCCGCCAGCGCCTCGGCAAGCGCGACCTCGACGTCGAGCATCGTCTGGACTCGGCGAACGGGGCTGAAGGCCGGCAGGACGGAAGTCATCGTTCGCGCGGGGGCGTTGGGCCTGCGGCGGGCGCGGCGGTCACAGGTCGAAGAACACGGTCTCGCGGTCTCCCTGCACGACGATGTCGAGATGATAGTCGGGAGGTGCCGCGGCGGCGGCAATCAGGGTGGCGCGCCGATCGTCCGGCACCAGGCGCAGGACTTCATCGCGCGCGTTGTCGGGCTCATCGCCGAAGTAGACGCGCGTAAGGTACTGCGTGAGAATCCCGCGCGCGAGCACGCGGACGGCGAAATGCGGCGCGTGGACAGCCCCGTCGGGGTCCACGCGGACCGGGGGCTTCACGCCAACGAGGCGGTACCCACCTCCAGCCTCGGTCCAGGCGCGGCCGATCCCGGCGAAGCCCGGCGCCCAGAACTCGAGTGCTCCGTCCTCGATGCCAACGCCGGCGCCGTCGAGGAGCCGCCCGGTTATGACGATCGGCGTGAGCAGCCCCTGGGCCGTCATCGGTTCGCGGCCGGCCCGGAGCCCAAGGTGCAGGAACGGTCCGACCGTCTGAAACGGAGTGAGGCCGGACATCAGCGGCTCTCCATCGGCGTCTCGTCGCGGCCGCGGAGAACGAGATCGAAGCGGTAGCCCAGCGCAAAGGCAGGTTCGGTCAGGGACCAGTCGAAGGCGGCGATCAAGCGTTCGCGCACCCGCGGATCCGGCACCGAGTTGAAGATCGGATCGATCGGCAGCAGCGGATCGCCCGGGAAGTACATCTGTGTGACGAGGCGGGTGAGGAACGCCTGTCCGAACAGAGAGAAGTGAATGTGCGCCGGCCGCCACGCATTGTGATGGTTGCGCCACGGGTAGGCGCCGGGGCGAACCGTGACGAAGCGGTAGCGGCCCTCCGCGTCGGTGATGGTGCGGCCGCCGCCGGTGAAGTTCGGATCGAGCGGCGCGTCCCACTGATCGACGCGATGCGCATACCGCCCGGCCGCGTTCGCCTGCCAGACTTCGATCAGCGTCTCCGGCACCGGGCGGCCGCCTTCGTCGAGCACTCGACCCTCGATCACGATTCGCTGTCCGAGCGGGTCGCCCGAATGCTGTCGCGTGAGGTCGTGATCCAGCGGTGCGATCGAATCGAGCCCGAACACGGGGCCGGTCAGCTCGGTGAGCGTCTGCGGAATCGCGATCAAGGCGCGCGTGGGATGCCGCAGCGCCGTCGCGCGATAAGCGGGACTGTCCGGGAGCGGGTGGACGTTCGGCTCCGCAGGTGCGATGGACGCCGGCAGCGCGGGACCGGGCTGGGGTGTCACGGGGCAATGCTACCGTGAGCCGCACTTTCCGCTCCACTGGCATCGAAGGTCGCGGTGGCGCGGCCGCTGGTCGGGGTCCAGTGACGATTGAGGATTGACGACTGACGATTTATTGACGATTGGGGATTGGGGGATTGCGGCATTCGATTGGCGATTGCCGCATTGGGGGATTGACGATTGCCGGAATCACGATTGGCGACTGCCGCATTGGGGGATTGACGATTGCCGGAATCACGATTGGCGATTGAACAGCTGGATCGAGGCACGCCCGATCCGATCTGTGCCCGATTCTCGATACGGTAGTCGCATCGAGCGCATGCGCCGGCCGGATGAGTCTCCGGGCTTTCATTCGATTTGGCCAACGATGGCGCCTCAGTCGCGATTCCCTGAGTCGCCCGATTCCCTCAATCGCCATTCCCGCAATCCCCAATCGCTCAATTGCCCGATCGCCAATCGAATGCCGCAATCCTCAATCGGCGGTTCATCAATAAATCACCAATCGCCAATCCTCAATCGCCAATGGACGCGGCGGCGGTACGCTATGCTGACCGCCGCAATTGGAGGGAGGGGGATGATGCTGCAGTTTGTGCGTGTAGGGATTTTGACGGGTGCCGCCGTCGCCACCGCCGCCGGGTACCTGGTGGCCCAGAGCGGGGCGTCGATGCCACCGGTCAACCAGGCCCCGAATCCGTACCAGACCGTCGAGAACTACTTCAAGCTGCCGGCCGGCCGGACGTGGGGGTCCACGAGCGCCGTGGACATCGACAAGGACGGCCGCACCATCTGGGTCGCCGAGCGTTGCGGCGCGAACTCGTGCTGGGACGCGACCAAGAACGAGATGTCGACGCTCGACACGGTGCTGCACTTCGACGCGTCGGGGAACCTGATCAAGAGCTTCGGCGCCGGGATGATGGTCTTCCCGCACGGTATTCACGTCGATCGAGACGGCAACGTGTGGGTCACCGACGGCAACGACAACCTGCCGCGCCGGCGCCCGGGCGCGCCCGCGGACTCGCCGATGCCGCCCGCTCCCGCCAAGGTAGTCGGGCACCAGGTGTTCAAGTTCAGCCCTGACGGCAAACTGCTGCTGACGCTCGGCAAGCCCGGCGGCAACCAGCCCGGACAGACGCCCGATCCCGGGTCGTTCTATCAGCCGAACGACGTCATCACCTATCCGAACGGCGACATCCTCGTCGCCGAGGGCCATGGCAACGCGCCACCCTCGACCGCGCGCCTGATCCGCTTCGACAAGAGCGGCAAGTTCCTGCGCGAGTTCGGCAAGATGGGCACCGGCACCGACGGCGAGTTCATGCAGCCGCACGGTCTCGCGTTCGATTCGAAGGGCCGTCTCTTCGTCGCCGATCGCAACAACAACCGCATCCAGATCCTGGATGCCGAGACCTACAAGACGCTGGAGACCTGGTACCAGTTCAGCCGCTTGAGCGGGATCTTCATCGACAAGAACGACGTCCTCTACGGCGCGGACTCCGAGTCCGGTTCGGTGAACCCGCCCCACGGCGCGTGGATGCGCGGCATGCGCGTCGGCTCGATCAAGGACGGCGGCAAGGTCACCGCGTTCATCCCCGACCCCACGAGCGTCGGCGAGACGTTCTCGATGGTGGACGGGAAAGCGGTGATGAAGAAGGCCGACGGATCGCCCGGCGCCACCGGCACGCTCGCCGCGGAAGGCGTGGCGGTCGACGCCGCCGGAAACATCTACGGCGCTGAGGTCGGACCGAAGGCGGTCAAGAAGTACGTAAAGAAGTAGGAGACAGGAACCAGGAACTAGGAGTCAGGAGGTAGGAAGAAACCAGGAGTCGGCGTCGTCTGCCTCCTTTCTCCTGCCTCCCATCTCCTAGCGAAAGATGAGGCACGTTGTCGTCGCGTGTGCCAGTAGCGTTCCCTCCATCGTGACCAGCCGGCCTTCGGCGAGCGACGTGGTACGCCCGCCATGCAGCACGGTTCCGATGGCGCGCACTTTCCCCGTCGCCACCTTCACCGGCTTCACGAAATTCAGCTTGAACTCCAGCGTCGTGTAGGCCACGCGCGCTGGCAGGAGCGTGTGCACCGCGCATCCCATCGCCGAGTCGAGGATGGTAGCCGCGAATCCACCGTGCACCATGCCGATCGGGTTGTAGTGGTACTCCTCCGGCACGCCCTCGAAGACCACGCGCCCTTCGTCGGCCTCGACCAGCCGGATGTTCATCAGTTGCGCGATTGGTGGCGCCGGCAGCTCGCCGGAGATGACCTGGCGCATCCGCTCGAGGCCCGAGAGCTCCGAGATGGCCGCGGCCATCTCGAGCGGATCGTCCCAGCTGAAGGTGCGGGTCCGGTGGCTCATCAGAGGAGTTCGGCCGGCGGCGTCAGTTCGCGTCGGCGCGCGCGTCCGACCCGAGCCCTTCCCAGCGTCGGACCACGCCCGACATCACCCACAGGAAGAGCACGGTCGCGATCACCGCCATCGCCCACCGCATGAGGCTGGCGACCGCCGCTGCGTCGAGCTCGGGAATCGGGAACTTGCTCACCACCGCCCAGCGCTCCGTCATCCAGTGCCACGCCGTGTGCGCGACGACGGCGGAAAGCAGGACGATGCCGAGCCGTTCTTGAACGACGCGTGTGAAGAGGAGGCCGAGCGCCGGAATCAGCACCGCCAGGACCAGCATCTGCCCGAGCTCCACGCCGACGTTGAATGCCAGAAGTGAAGACAGCAGGTGCGAGCCGGCGAACTGCAGCCGCTCCCGCAGCAGGAACGAGAAGCCGAAGCCGTGGACCAGCCCGAACGCGAAGGTCATCACCCACCGCCGCTCGATGCCGGTGCCGATGATGTTCTCGATCGCCATGTAGAAGATCGACGTGGCGATGAGCAGTTCGACGAGCGGCGGGAACCAGAGCGAGTCGGGTGCGAAGTCGTACGCCGATGCGATCAGCGTGACCGAGTGCGCGACCGTGAAGGCGGTGATCACCACGAGCAGCGGACGGAAGCGCCGGAACGGCACGACGAGGCAGAGGAGGAACAGCAGGTGGTCGGTGCCGTCGAGAATGTGCCAGAAGCCCTCCTTGACGAAGAGCCAGGCCGCCTGATGCCAGCGCGGATCGAGCTCCACGGTGCCGACGTCGGCGTGGACGTCGAACACCCGTTCCGGCTTGCCGGGCGAAACCAGCGTGAGCCCCACGTTCACCTGCAACCCCAGCCGAGTGAAGCCCGGGCGGATCGCAAACCGGGAATCCTGCGAGGCGATGGGGTACTCGAAGAGGACGTCGAGCATCCCCTGTTCCCAATACATGTTCGTGTCGTCGGGCAGGGCCGGGCCGAGGACGTTCGCGATGGCCTGGTCGTAGCTGGCAAACGCCCGGCTCGACGGCAGCTCGGCCTTGACAGCCCGGACGCTCGGCTTCGGCAGCTTCTCGCCGTTCTCGTAGAGGTCCACGAAATCGGAGATCCACAGCGTCGCCGCGTCTCGGAGCGCCGGATCGGCCGTGGCGATGTCGAGATACCCGTCGCCTTTCAGCGGGAAGCTGATGTCGCGGAGCGATTTCATCGGCGCGCGGACGAGGAACCGGAGCGTCTGGCCTTCGGGCTTGAGGAAGGCGAGGACGGTCACCTCGTTCGGGACCTCGTGGGCCAGGGTTCGGACCTGAAGTCCGAGGGTGAAGAGAACCAGGATCAGGGCTGCACGCGCACGCATCGTCAAACGCCTCAACTTACCACGGGGTCCTGAGGTCTTGGGGTCTTGAAGGATGGGGTCTTGGGGTCTCGAAGTCTTGGGGCTCGAGGGCTTGGGTTTCCGTCCTTCATCCTGCATCCCCCGCACCCTGCACCTGCACCATTGCCCCCCCGCACCCCGCACCTCTGCACCTCTGCACCGAGAACCCCGAACCCAGACCCCGAACCCAGAACCTCGAACCCTGAACCCTGTTTTTTTTGTATACTCGGCCAGCTTCTGAGGGGAGGCGTTTGATGGCGCGTGTGTTGCGATCACGGAAATTCGTAGGGCTCACCCTGGTGGCCCTGCTCATCGGCCTCGGCATCGGCCAGGCGATGATCGACCGGACCTCGGCCCAGGCCAAGCAGGCTCCACGTTTCGAAGTGGACCCGTTCTGGCCCAAGCCGATGCCGAACAACTGGGTGCTCGGCCAGACCATCGGTCTCACGGTGGACGATCGGGATCACGTCTGGATCATTCACCGCGGCAACGATCCGGGGAACCTGGACCGCACCGAGCTGGCGTTTCCCACCAAGGACTCGCCACGAGTGAGCGAGTGCTGCAACCCGGCCCCGCCGGTGCTGGAATTCGACGCCGAGGGGAATCTCGTCGGTCATTGGGGCGGCCCGCAGCCGGGCGCGCCATACCAGTGGCCCGAGTCGAACCACGGCATCGTCGTGGATCACAAGGGGAACGTGTGGATCGGCGGCAACGGCGGTCCTGACGCGCACATCCTGAAGTTCACCCGCGAGGGCAAGTTCATCGCCCAGTACGGCAAGGCCGGCGCGCGCAAGGATCCGAAGTCGCCCGCCGACAAGCCGGTCTACATCGCCAACAGCAACGACATGGACAACTTCGGCCGCGTTGCCAAGATCTTCATCGATCCGAAGGCGAACGAGGGCTACGTCGCGGACGGCTACTTCAACCACCGCGTCGCGGTGATCGACCTCGACACCGGCAAGATCAAGCGGATGTGGGGCGCCTACGGCAAGCCGCCAACCGACGAGAACCTGGGCCGCTACGAGCCGAGCGCGCCGCCCGCGCAGCAGTTCCGCAACCCGGTGCACTGCGCCGAGATGTCGGTCGACGGCATGGTCTACGTCTGCGACCGCCCGAACGATCGCGTCCAGGTGTTCCAGAAGGACGGCAAGTTCGTCCAGGAGTACTTCATCCACAAGGACACGCTGTCCGACGGTTCGGTGTGGGACATCGCGTTCTCGAAGGACCCGCAGCAGCAGTACCTCTACATGGCTGACGGCGCCAACGAGCACGTGCGGATCTTCGATCGCAAGTCGATGACCGAGCTGACCCACTTCGGCTACGGCGGCCGCCAGCCCGGGATGTTCCTGGGCGTGCACAGCATCGCCACCGACTCGAAGGGCAACCTCTCCACGCCCGAGACCTACACCGGGAAGCGCCTGCAGAAGTTCGTGAACAAGGGCCTCGGCCCGATCACGACGCCGTCCGCGACGCCGACTCCGTGGCCGGTGAAGACGGGCAACTAGGCGAACGTCTAGAGTGAACGCAAAGGGCGCGATCCTCACGGGTCGCGCCCTTTTTGCGTTTCGTGAGCCGTTCGCAGGCGCCGCTTCGCGGCGCAGGCCGCCCGCCTTCGGCGGGCGTCAGGCGCGCCTCTCGGGCGCGCAGGCAAGGCACTTGTTTGCCACACTGAATCGTCAATCCCT
>DATJFF010000191.1:0-2435 GCA_035495795.1 Vicinamibacterales bacterium | reverse complement strand
CGCCTTCGAGAGCGACACCGTGGCCGCGCGCTCCCGTGCGAGGTAGGCCTCGGGATCGTGCTCCAGTGCGCCCGCCGGTAGGTAGTCCCACCACTGCCCCATGTCTCGCCGCAGCCGCTCGACATAAAAGGCCGGCACTTGCCGGCTTTCGCCCTCGAAGAAGGCACGCACGCTCCGGTCGGTATCGAGAAGTCGCCGGATGGCGGTATGGTACCGGATGCGGCCGAATCCCTCCGAGGATATTCCGCGCACGACGTTGAGCCAGGTGGCGTGCCCGAGCTGTGTGCCCGTGGCGCGGCGGCCGATCATCGACCAGGAAAACGAGTACTTCGACAGGTCGATCAGACGGTCGTAGAACTCTGGCCACGCGTAATTCTTGGGCCGCACGTTCATGGCGTGATTGTTATTCAAAAAGTGGAACGGGAACGGAATCACGCGTCCATCCCGCTGGAACTCGAGGTTCAGCGGCGCGGCCTGGCCAAAGGCGGTCAGTAACGAGTACCCGGGAAACGCGCCTGGCGTCCGATCCAGAAAGCGCTTGGTCAGCTCGAACGGTTCGCTGCCGCTGTCCGCGTCCAACCCCAACACGAAGTTGGTCTGCACGTAGGGGATGTATCGAAGGATCAGGTTCACGTGCTCGGCAACCTGCTCGACCTTCTCCATTCCCTGTTTGGTCCCCGTGCGTGCCTTGTTGCCCAGCGAGTACCACGATTCGATTCCAGGGAGCATGCCCACGAAGCCGGCGGCCCGGAGCCGCTTCAACTTTGGCTCCGACAGGAGCGACAGGCTGCTCTCGGCAACGAACGAGATTGCGCCGGGTGGTACGGCATCCTCGATCGCGCCCAGGAAATCGTCGAAGCGGACGCCGAAGTTGGGGTCGTGCCACCCCACGGCGGGCCGCTGGACGGTCTTCACCAGAAATCGCAGGTCCTCGCGAATCTGGTCGTAGCTCATCGGCTGGTAGTCGACCACCGAGTCAATGCAGAAGCTGCACGTGTACGGGCAGCCCAGGCTGCCGATCATCGGAATGATCCTGACACGCGTGGGCGCTTTGGCGAGCGTGGGCGCGATGAACTTCCAGCGCTCCCGCACGCCCGGCAGCACAGTGGGTTGCCGCGGCGCGCTCAGCTGGACACCGAGCGGGCGGTGGCGCGCGCAGTCCAGCAGCACTTCGTGCATGGTGGCTTTGTCGGTGAAGCCCAGGACGTAGTCGAAGTACTTGCGCGCGTCGTCGGGATAGCAGCGCGCGTGCGGGCCGCCGAGCACCGTGACGGCGCCACGCTGCCTGAACATGTTGCTGATGGCGTAGGCAAGTTGCGCGGCTTGCGTGAACGCCCCCACGAACAACACGTCCATTTCATCCGGCAGCTCGGCGCGCAGGTCCTCGAAGCCGGTGTAGCAGACAAAGGTGACCTTGTGGCCGAGCTCCTCGCACCAGACGGCGAGCGCCTGGGGCATGATGCTGGCCAGATTGGGGTTCATCACCCTGGCGTAGAGGGCGCGCGTGGGCGCCTTGGTGACGAGATCCAGGATCCCGATTCGGAGTGCCCGTGCCATGTGCCTTCCGCATGTCGGTGATAGTCGGTCAGCCCGCTCGGCGCCCCAATCGGGTCGTGTCCTCGACGCTCAATCGGTGGTCAACCTCGAAAGTATCGGCCTTATGCGAGCTATCAAGTCTAGTGACGCTATTCACGGCGAACCGGCCGCGCCGTGGCGGCCGCCATCCGCATGTACGACGCGCGATCGACTCTCGCCTTCCCTTCCGCAAATCGAAGATTCCAGTCGGCCATGCTGGAGTCCTCGCGCACGACGAACTCAACCGCGCGCAGGTCGGCGGCCATCTCGTCGGGCGTCCACGCACTGATCTGCGGTTCACCGATCAACCGGTACACGAGGCGCGCGAAGAATCGGCGATGACCGGTGTGATAGTTCACCAAGAGCGTCGAGCCGGGCGCGCTTCTCGCCGCGACGTCGGCGAGCGTCGCATGCATGGCGTCGCGTGTGAGATACATGACAACGCCCTCGCAGATCCAGCACGTCGGCGACGATCCGTCGTGGCCGGCGCGCTCGAGGACGGCCGCGAGCGATTCGCGCTCGAAGTCAATTGCGACGAAGCGCACGTCGCCAATGGGGGGCGGCAGCTCGGCCACGCGGGCGCGCTTGTCGGCCTGCGTTGCCGCGCGATCGACCTCGAAGACGCGCACGCCGGCCAGCTCGTTCATGCGCCAGGCGCGCCCGTCGTAGCCCGCGCCGAGAATCACGAGCTGCGTTGCGCCGGCGGCGACGCTCTCGCGGACCGCGGCGTCGATGGCCGTCGTGCGCAGCGCCATCAGGTCGGCCATGCCGCGCGCCATCTCGACCCGGGTGCTGGGCTTTCCGTCTCGCGCGGCGCCCGTGATCCTGGCGAGGCTTCGCGTGCCCCTCGCGTTCAGAAA
>DATJFF010000190.1:0-35340 GCA_035495795.1 Vicinamibacterales bacterium | reverse complement strand
TCGCTTGACGCGCCGATGCGCTGCGCAGATGATCTCCGCGGACTTCTTGCATGAACAGACGGCACCTGCTCAAGACCGGCACGCTTGGCACGATCGGCTTCGCATTCGGCGGCTGCGCAACTCGAACGCCTCGGCCCGCGGCCGCCGCAGCCGGCAGCACCACTCGGCGGCGCATACGGATCACGCCCCTCCGCGTCGCCCCGGAGCTGATCATCCGCACCACCGTTGGCCTTCGCCCTCACCGGCCGCACGGTTTCATGCTGCGGCCCGAGAAGCTCGGTGAGAAGCTTCTCGTCCACAACTACGGCCACGGCGGGGCCGGGTGGTCGCTCTCATGGGGCACCGGCACGATGGCCGCCGAGATGGTCCGCGAGGCTGGCCATCAGCGCGCCGCCGTCCTCGGCTGCGGCATCGTCGGCATCACCTGCGCGCGGCTGCTGCAGAAGCGCGGCATCCGGACGACGATCTACACCGCCGCCGTCCCGCCGGACACGACCTCCAACATGGCCGAGGCCGCGTTCACGCCGACCTCGGGCCTGCTCGACTTCAGCCAGCGCACGCCGGAATGGGAAGCGCAGTTCCGCGAGGCCGTCCAGATTTCCTACCGGCAGTGGCAGCTGCTCGCACAGCCCAACATGGGCGTGTCGTGGGTGGACAACTACTCGCCGACCGAGAACGCCGAGCCGCGGGGTGGCGGCATTTCGATCCTGCCGGAATCCGTACAAGGCGAGCGAACGGTGCTTGGTCCCGGCGAGCACAACTTCGGATCGACCTATGTGGTTCACCGGCGTGAAATGCGCTTCGAGCCCAACGTTGCACTCGATGCACTCCTGCGGGACTTCATGATTTTCGGCGGACGCCTCGAGATCCGCCGCTTCGCTTCGAAGGACCAGCTCGCCACGCTCGAGGAGCCGGCCATCGTCAACTGCACCGGCCTCGGCTCGAAGGATCTGATGGGCGACACCGAGATCATGCCGCTGAAGGGACAGCTGCACGTCCTCGCGCCGCAGGAGGGCGTGGACTACTCGACGACCGGCGGGCTGAAGGTCGACCTCGAAAGTCCGGGCGGCTTCCTTTACATGATGCCGCGCCGCGACGGCATCGTCCTCGGCGGCACCTCCGAGAGCAACATCTGGACGATGGAGCCGAACGACCAGGAGCGGGAGCGCATCCTCCGGCGCCACACCGAATTGTTCGCATCGATGAAGTCGACCACCTAGGCGACGCACGACTGCGGCGACTCCAATGGCGGATCCTCCGGGCACGTCACGCACGCTGATCGAACTTGCCGTCGCCCGCGAACGGTGGGCCACCACATCGCTCATCGTCTTCATTCCGCTCGCCTGCTGGGCGTGGATCGTGCTGCTGGCCCGCGACATGTACGGCAGCATGCTCGGTCCATCGGCGTGGATGATGACCGCAACATGGGACGCGCCGCACCTCGTGCTGCTCTGGGCGATGTGGGCGGTGATGATGACGGCAATGATGCTGCCGTCGGCGGCGGCGTTGATCCTGCTTTATGCGGGCGCGCTGCGGAGCCGCGACGTCGAACACGCCGGCCGCCGCATCTATGCCCTGGCCGCGGGCTACGTGCTGGTGTGGGCGCTCTACAGCATCGGCGCCACGGCACTGCAGCGTTTCCTCTCGGCGGGGCTCATCCTGACCCCGATGATGGAGCCGGCCATGCCCCTCGCAGCCGCGATCGTCCTGACCGCCGCGGGGTTCTATCAGCTGACGCCGCTCAAGGCGGCGTGCCTGCGCATGTGCCGGTCGCCGCTCTCGTACTTGCTGCAGCACTGGGGATCCGGGGATGCGCAGGCGGCGATCCGGATCGGGGCCGGCCATGGCCTCCATTGCCTCGGCTGCTGCTGGGCGATGATGCTGCTGCTCTTCGCCGGCGGCGTGATGAACCTGGTCGTCATCGCCGCGCTCACCATCTGGGTGCTGGTCGAGAAGTTCGCGCCGTTCGGCGAGCGCACGCCTGCGCTCACGGGCGTCGCGCTCCTCGCGCTCGCGATGTGGATCCTGGTGCGCTGAGGCGCGGGCTTACGCGTTCTGCCAGGAGAACGGCGCGTATTGGCCGTTGTTCCGGCCGCTGGTGTCGTTCCAGGAGACGCCGAACACCGAGACGTGGCTGTCTGTCGCGCGGGCCAGCGAGAACGTATCGGCCGCAGGATGCCCGGTGTGTGTCAACTGCATCGGCGCAGCAGCAGGGTTGAGGCCAACCGCAGCGGCTGCCGACATCTGCACACGCGGCGCGGCCTTCACCGACCAGGACGGGCCCGATCGCGTGAACTCGATCGCCGAGGATTCAATGCCGAGCAGCGTGCCGACGAGACCGGAGAGAGCTGCCATCGGGCCGCCGGCGGCGCCGCTGGCAATTCCCGCGATCGCATCCTTCTGCTCGCCGGTCGCGCGCTCGTCCACGACGACGCCGACTGACCAATTCCCTTTGCCCATCTCAGCCGGGGTCAACCCGACGATGATGAAGCCGAGGCCGTCGAGGCCGACACTGCCGTAGCGACCCTCCTCGATCTGGAACGCCATCGCGAAGATGCACGCGCCCTTCGTCGGCTGGATGGAGAGCTGCCACGGTACGCACGGGCACACGAAGTCGCAATTGCAGGTCTCGTAGTACTGCCCGCGGACGTGCCAGGACGGTGTCGCCATGCTGCTGCCTCCATCGCCGAGTATATCCGCCTCCGCCAAAGCTACGGCGAGACACGCCCGTAACCCGAGGCGTGGGCAATCGTGTATCGTGGGGCGCGCAACATGCACCCGGATCTGCAGGAGGCTCTCGATTTCCATCGCGCCGTGATGGCCGAGGGCAGCCGCGCGCTGGTCGGCTACGAAGCCGCCAAGACGCTCGCCAACATTGTTCTCCTCGCCGAGATCCCGACCACTTACGACGAGAAGCGGCCCGAGCGGCAGGTGAACGCCGGCAACCTGCTCCTCCGCGGTGTGCCTGGCGTCGGCAAGACGTTTTTCGGGGTCATCCTCGCCGCGATCAGCGACGCCCGCTTCGCGCGCATCCAGGGCCGCGCCGACCTCCAGCCCACCGAGGTAGTAGGGTTCCAGATGATCAACCCGGCCACCGGTCAGCTCGTCACCGAGTTCGGCCCGATGGCCTCGGCCGAAGTCATCCTTCTCGACGAGATCAACCGCATCCCCCTGAAGTCGCAGAGCGCCTTCCTCGAAGGGCTCCAGGATCGCTCGATCACCGTCGGCAAGGAGACCTACGATCTTCCCGCCTTCAGCTTTGCGATGGCGACGATGAACCCGGTCGAGCTCGGGCAGGGCACGTTTCCACTGTCGGAGGCCGCCACAGATCGCTTCGCCGCGATGATCAACATCGGCTACCTGCCGCCGGAGGAAGAAGAGAAGCTGGTCGGCTTCGATTTCAAGCGTGTCCGGCTCCGGCCGGTTCTCTCCAAGCGGCGGATCATCGAGCTGCGCGCGACGATCAGCGGCGGTGTGTTCCTGCACGCGAGCCTCGGCCGCTACATTCAGCGCCTCGTGGCCGCGACCCGTCCCTACAATGCCGACACCGACTGGCGGCATCGTTCTCCTTCAGAGCTGGTCGAGCGCGGCGTCGATCTTGGCGCCTCGCCGCGTGCGATCATCGTTTGGAGCCGGCTCGCAAAAGTGTGGGCGCTGCTCCAGTGCGAGCGGGCCGAGGTGTATCCCGAGGACATCCAGGCGCTGGCCCCCTACGTACTCGGGCATCGGATCTGGCTCGGGCCCCACGCGGCCAGTCACGGGCTCACCACCGACGCCGTCATCAGCGACGTGGTCGAGCAGGTGCCGATCCCATGAGAGGGCGCTCCGTGGAACCGGTGTCGCTGGTCGATCTCGACGAGATCACGAAGATCGAGCTGATCGTGGCTCGCCGTCTGCGGGAACGGACGGCGGGCGAGCACCGCAGCCGCGCCGAGGGCGCCGGCTTCGACTTCGTCGGCCTCCGCGACTGGCATTCCGGCGACCGGCTGTCGGCGATCGACTGGCCGCAGTCCACCCTGACGAATTTCTCTCCGCTGGTCGTGCGCGAGTTCGACCAGCCGAGCACCGTCACCGTGATGGCAGTTGCGGACCTGTCACTCTCGACGCGCTGCGGGGTCGTGTCGGGCGAGGGGCAGGGCGATGAGAGGCCTATCGCCGCCGCCGTCGCGCGCGCGCTGGCGGTCATCGGCCTCTCGGCCGCGTTCTTCCAGGATCGCTTCGGACTGATCGCGTTCGAGCGCGACTTCTCGCACCTGGCCGGTGTCGCGCCGCGGGCCGGCCGCAATCACGTCGTCCACTGCCTGGACGCATACCTCTCGCGCCGCGGGCTCGAGCCGGTGATGCACGGCGGCAGTGTCAGCACGACGCTCGCCGGTTCGTTCCGGACGACCTCGCTCGTCCCGTTCGTCTCCGATTTCCTGTTCGCCGGCGCGTTCGACGTCGTTCGCGACCTCGCGCTCCTGAACGCCACTCACGACGTGTTCATCGTGCTGATCGACAGCGCTTTCGCGTTCGAGATGCCTCGGGTGTCGTCGGGATGGATTGAGGTGGAGGACGCCGAGACCGGCACCAGGCGAACCGTTTCGAGGCAGACCTTCGCGACAATGGGCGAACGCGTCCGCGAATGGCAGGCGCGGGTGGAGCGATCGGCTCGAGAGGCGGACCTCGACGTCGTCCGAGTCGGGCTTGACGCACAGAAGGATGACCTGGCGCTCAGCGAATTCGTGGCGGAGCGGCGGCTGCGGAAGCCGGCGCGGTAGGGACATGAAGCCGACACGTCGGAAGTGCGTGCGAGTTGCCTCGCGATTGCTGATGGCGATCGCGCTGGCCCTGCCGTCGATGGCGGCCGCGCAGGGCCGCCAGCCCGCGCAGAGGCCTGGGCCATCGCGCCCTGCGAACCGTGCCGCCGTCGAGGTCGCGCCAATCCGCTGCTGGTGGCGCACCAGCACCGGGGCCGTGACGATCGGCGCACCGTTCGACGTCCGGCTGACCTGCGCGGTGCTCGAGACCGACACGGTGCAAGTCGTCCCTGACGAATCGCGCCTGACGGTCGCCGCGGTTCAGCTGAAGCCCTTCGAAGTGCTCGGCGGCGATCATCCAGGCGACACACGAGCGGGACAGCGCCGCTTCTTCCAGTACCGTTATAGCGTTCGCCTGATCGATGCGGATTCGATCGGGAACGACGTCTCGCTTCCGAACCTGACGTTCACCTACCGGGTGCAAAGCCGCGTCTCCGAAGACTCGACGCTGACCGGTCGCGATTTCACTTACGTGATGCCCGGGTTGCCGGTGCACGTGCTCTCGCTCGTGCCCGAGGACGGCGTTGACATCCGCGACGGCGCGGACGTCGGGCTCGAGCGGATCGAAGCGTTGCAGTTCCGGGCCCGGCTGTTCGAGATCGGCGCGCTCGCGCTCGCCGGGCTGGGGATCGTGCTGGCCATCTCCGCAGCGATTGCCGCCGTCGCCCGGTCGCGTGGTAGCGAAGTCCGCGGTCAACCGCGCGCATCCGATCGGCGCGTGCTCGGTGCCGCCGCCGACGCGCTGTCGCGCCTGTCTTCTGAAGCGGTAGGCGGGTGGTCGCCCGAGCTCGTCAGCGCGGCGCACGCGGCGCTTCGCGTGATCGCGGCCCGAGCCATCGGCCGGCCGGTCAGCGAGCAGGCGCTCGCCCCAGGCGCCGCCCCTGCCGATGGCCGGCTGGCGGTGCGGTCGCTGATTCCGGGCCGCGCCGGTGTGGCCGTGACGAGCGCGACCACCGCAGCCGACGTCGCGCGAGCCATTGCCACGCTCCCCGCTGATGCGCCACTCCAGAAACGGTCAGGGCTCGAGTCTCTGCAGTCGGCGCTCACGGTCTTCACGACCACGCGATACGTCTCCGGCGAGGCTCGGCCGGATGCGGGTGCGCTCGGCGTGGCAGTCGAGGCGGGACGCGCCGAAGCCGCGCGGCTCGCGCGCGAGCGCCTCTGGAATTGGCGTGCCAGGCCGTCTGCTGAGCGGGCGTGGCGGGAAGGAGCCGCGCAATCGTGACCGAAGCGGTGCGCGCCCTTGTCGCAGCGATCGCGTCTGACTGGACCGCCCTCGACGTGTCCGGCCTCACGTTCTGGTATCGAGACATCGCGCGGCTGGCCGCCATCGGCTTTGCCGCGGCCGTCGTTCTGCTACTCGTTCTTCGTCTGGTCCTGCCTCGCCGGGCCGGGCGAGGGCGCATCGTGCTGCCGGCGCTCGTGGGGACGATGCCCGCGGCGCGCTGGTCCTGGCTGCGTGACGTCCCTGCGGCCCTCTTCGCAATCGGCCTGCCGTGTGCGCTCGTCGCGCTCGCCGATCCGCACGCGTCACTGGTTTCGTCGGAGGTGTCCTATCCCGGCCGCCGCATCGCGCTGATGATCGATGCCTCTGACAGCATGAGGTCCGACTTCACTGCGCCGACGCTCAATGCGGGCACCCAACAGGCATTCTTCACCACGATCGCCGCGGCCACGCGATTCGTCGAGCTCCGCCGGAATGGACGCTATCGGGATCTGATCGCGCTGATCGAATTCGGCAATCGCGCCTACGTGATCACGCCGTTCACGAACGACTACGACAACCTGCTGCTCAGCATGGCGCTCATCGGCGACCCGGCGGAGTTCTCGCGGTTCCCCGATCCCGGCACGGTGATCGGCAGCGCTGTCGAGCAGAGCATCGGCATTTTCAAGGCCTTCGACTTCCTCGACGCCGCCGGCAACGTGATGGTGATCTTCACCGACGGCGAGGACACCAACGCCTACGTCAACGGCCGGCCGCTCGAGGAGGTGCTGAAGGCGGCGACGGACAACAGGATTCCGCTGTACTTCGTGCGGACCAACTATCACAGGGGTTTCAATGAAGGCATTCCCGACCGGCTCTGGCGGGAAGTCGTGGAGAAGGCCGGCGGCCGCTTCTATGTCGCGCGCGACGAGGGGAGCCTGCTGAAGGCGCTGGCCGACATCGACCGTGAGTCGGTGGGCGACATCAGGGTGCGGCATTACTCTACGCAGCAACCTCGTTTCGCGAGCTTCGCGCTCGTCGCGCTGGCGCTCTGGGCGACCGCCGCCGGGCTGCGGCTGGCTGTGCCGGCGTTCTCGACAGTTCCATGAGGGATCCATGCGGATGACGATTTGGGTGCGGGTCCTGCTGGCGCTGCTATCGTTCGGCGCCGCTAGGCTGGCGCGGAGCGAGGCGGCGCTGGAGCGGACCGAGGCCGGTGCCTGGCAGCAGCTCGTGACGCTGCGTTACGACGACGCCGCCACCGCGGCGCCGCCCGGCGGGGCGCTGGCCAGGGCGCTCGGCGACGTCGTGGAGGCCGGCCGTCGCCACGCGCTGGTCGAGTACTGGCTCGGGCGCTATGACGGCCTGGTCGAGCACGAGGGTGGCAGCACCGATCCGGACGTGCTCTTCGTTTCCGCCAACGCCGCATATCGGCTCGCGCGAGACGAAGGCGCCATCGGCCCCGAAGGGGCGCGGCGGCTCGATCCCGTGCTCCAGGCCTACGCGAACGTCCTCAAGGCCTCGCCGCGTCACGCCGACGCTGCGTTCAACTACGAGTACGTCGCGCGCCTGCGCAGCTATCTCGAACGGATGAAACTGGCTCCAGGGGTCAAGAACGACGTTGTGCCTCGAGGCGGGCGGCCGCCAACCACCGACCTGCCGCGCGGCCCGACCATTCACGGCGTTCCCGGCGGGCCGCCGGCGGACGTGAAGGTCGAGGAGTTCGAGATCCTGATTCCTCGCGAGTCGGGTCAGGAAGAGGCGCCGCCGGGCGAGGCTCAAGGAGGGAAGCTCCGGCGCAAGGGTTGAGGTTCATGGCAGTGTTGCCCGATCCCGCGTCCCTGTCGTTCGCCGCGCCAGCCTACTTGTGGCTGCTCGTCGTGCCGGCCGCGCTGCTGACGCTGTGGGTGTGGCGGACGCTACGCCGCCTGGCGGAACTGGGTCGGCTTCGGAGCCGCCGCATCTCGCCGATCCGCGAGCGCTGGAGTCTTTTCGGCGATTTGCCGCTCTGGCTCCTGCTGGTGATCGCGTGCGCGGGACTGGTTCTCGCGCTGGCCCGCCCGCGAGCTGTCGCTCCCGGCCTCGGCCGCATCGGTCTCGATGTCGTCGTTCTCCAGGACGGCTCCGCGTCGATGTCCGTGGCCGACGTGCCGGGCGGGACCCGCTGGTCGCGGTCCACCGAGTTCCTGCGTCGGTTCGGCGACGCGCTGCGCTGGGACGATGACCGGATGGCCCTGACGGTGTTTGCGCGGGTCGCGACACCGCAGATTCGGCTCACCCGCGATCCGAACACGGTCTTCTTCTTCCTCGACCGGCTCGGCGCGCGGTCGCCCTTCCGGCTCGAAGACGAGACGACGTGGGACACCAACGTCGAGCAGGGGCTGGCATGGGGGCTGCGCGTGCTCCAGAAGGACCGCGAGCTGCACGGCCCGTCATCCAACGCGCCGCTCTTCGTCCTCGTCTCCGACGGGGAGACGTGGAGCGGCGAGGTGGCCCGCGCCGTGGACCGGATCCGCGCCGAGCACGTGCCGCTCTTCGTGGTCGGCGTCGGCACCCTCGCCGGCGGCCGCATGCCCAACGTGCCGATTGCCGACGAGACCGAGCCGCCGCCGCTGACGTCGCACCTCGATCGGCGCGGCCTGCAGCGGCTGGCGAGCGAGGGCGGCGGGGAGTACTTCGAGCTCGATCGCGAGGCCGATCGCGAGATCGCCAACCGCATCATCGACGCCGGCCGCCGCGCGTCGCCGCCGCAGGTGAAAGACGAGACACTGACCGATGTGTATTGGCCGCTCATCGCTGCCGCGTGCGGGCTGGCCGCATCTGGGGCCCTGTTCACGCAGCGGCGATCGACGTTGTGGCTGCAGCTGGCAGGGGCCGTCACGGCCTTGGCCGTCGCGCTAAGGGTGCTCGGGTAGGAGGCGCAGTTCGGTGCAGGAATCGGCTCTGCAAGCGAGGCAAAACATGGCAACGAACGAGGATTTCGGCGCGGCGGATTGGCAGGCGATCGAGGCGGGCCCCTTCATGGCGGGCCTGGCTATCGCCTACTCGGACCTTAGCAACAAGGTGGCAATTGCCGATGAAGCGAGCGCGACCGGCGAGGCCATCAAGGCCGGCGCCTCGTCGACGAGCGAGATCGTGCGGACCATCGCCAGCCGTTTTGCTGCCGGGCACCGCCCCGCTATTCCGGCCATTCCGAACAAGCCGGCCGACGCGCAAAGCGCGCTGGTGAACGGCTGCCGGACGGCGCTGGCGCTGGTCAAGGCTTCGGCGCCCGGTGAGGTCGATGCCTACGGGCGGTTTCTCCTCGACTGCGCGCAGGCGGCCGCTGCCGCCGCGCGGGAAGGCGGGTTCATCGGCGTCGGCTTCAAGAAGGTGAGCGAAGGCGAGGAACTCGCGCTGGCCAACCTCGCGCTGGCTCTGGGCCTTCCGGGCTAGCCGCCGCTGGCGCAGATGCGCCGGAGATCGGTTGCCGCACAGGCGAAGGAGCGCCCTGGCCGTGGCAGAATGCGCGGAAAAGGGGAGGGGTGCCATGTTCTCCGGATTCCGTCAATTCATCGCCCGCGGCAACGTGCTCGACCTCGCGGTCGGGGTCATCATCGGCGCGGCTTTCGGCGCGGTCGTTGATTCGCTGGTCAAGGATGTCTTCACTCCCGCGATTGGGGCCGTCGTCGGGCAGCCCGATTTCTCGGCCTGGAAGGTCGGGGCCATCAACGTCGGCAACTTCATCAACGCGATCATCGCGTTCCTGCTCAAGGCCGCGGCCGTCTATTACTTCATCGTCGTGCCGTTCAATACGTTCGCGGCACGCTACCTGCCGCCCCCGCCGGCGGCTGGCCCGACGCCCTCGGAGCAGCTCCTGGCGGAGATCCGGGATGAGTTGAAAAGCAAGTGACAAGGCAAAAGGCAAAAGGCAGAAGGCACAAGACAGAAGGCGATAACGCATTGATCCGCTGCAACACTAGAGGTCGATGTACCTGCTGCTGCTCGCGGTAATTGGCGGCACGTCCGCGGTACTGGCGGTGCTCGCCTGGCCGCACCGGAGGAACCGCGGGTTCGTCCATTTCTTCGCGATGGAGGTGGCCACCACGTGGTGGCTCTTCTGCTATCTGGGCGAGCAGCTGGACCCGGCCCACTCCCGCTTCTGGTTCGCGGCGAAGTTTCCCGGCATCGGCCTGATCACCGCGAGCTGGTTTCTCTTTACGCTCAATTACGTGGGGCACCCGCCTCGCGCGGCGGCGTGGCGGGTTGTGTACGTCTGGCCGATCGTGCTCGGACCGCTGCTGCTCACCAACGACGCTCACCGCCTGTTCTTTCGTGAGGTCATCTTTCGCAACGAACTGGTCGGCCTCAACGGACCGGTGTTCCCGTTCCACCTCGCGCTCTCATATGCCTACACGCTCGGCGCGGTCGGGCTCCTGGTCCGAGACTGGCTCCGTACGCACCGGTTCCAGAGCGTGCTGCTCGCAGTGGGGACGCTCCTGCCGCTGGGTGCGAACATCCTGAACGAGTTCGCCAAGGCGTGGCCCTCGGTGGCGGCATGGCTGCCGCTCAACCCGACGCTCCCGGCGTTCGGGTTGACGGCGACGTTCCTCGGCTGGGCGGTGCTGCGCTACCGGCTGCTCGATCCGCGGCCAGTCGCGCGGGACATGCTCTTCGAATCGATGCCGGATCCCGTCGTCGTGCTGAACGAGGCCGGCGTGGTCGTCGATGCGAACGGGGCGGCGGAGGCCGTGCTCGGCGAAGCCGACCGCCCGATTCTCGGGCGGCGGTGGACCAGCGCGGTTGCCGGAGCGCTGGGCTGGAACGACCTCTCGAGCGGCAAGCTCCAGCGCACCGAGCAGCCGTGGCTGGTCGGTGGGGCGACGCGATGGTACGACGCGGAGCGGCGGGCCTTGTCCGATCGGCACGGGCGCGACGTCGGCGCGCTCCTGATGCTGCGCGACATCACCACCCGGAAGCAGCTCGAGGAGCGGCTCCGCCAGCAGAGCTACTCCGATGAGCTCACCGGCCTCTCGAACCGGCGGCACTTCGAGGACGAGAGCGCGCGGCTGAAGGCCAGCCGCGAGTTCCCGGTCGCCATCTTCGCGTTCGACGTCGACGGCCTCAAGGCGATCAACGACGGGCAGGGGCACGCCGCCGGCGACGCCCTGCTCAAGTCCATGGCCTCGTTCCTTCGCCACTTCTTCCGCGGCGGCGACCGGGTGTTTCGGATCGGCGGGGACGAGTTCGTCACGCTGCTGCCGGCGACCTCGGCGGCCGAAGCCGATGCGGTGGCCGGGCGCCTGGCCGAGGGCCTCATCTCCTTTAACGAGTCGAGCGGCTTGTCACTGCGGTTTTCAACGGGTTGGGCGGTGGCTGAGCGCCCGGCCGGGTGGGAAGCGGCCCTGCAGCAGGCCGATGCGATGTTGTACCGCCGGAAGCGCGCCCTGCGCTAGAATTGGCGGATCGCTTTCCCCATATTGGAGGCTTCATGGACGTCAGGCAGTCGCTTTCTCGTCGTCGGTTCTTCGGAGGGGTCGCCGCTGCGATGGGCGTCCTCGGGCTGCGGCCGTCGCTGCCGCTGTTCGCGCAGGCCAGGACCATGCAGTTCGGCGGCACCGAGGCCGAATACGACGCTTACGCGAAGCTGGCCAGCAACGAGAACAACTGGGGCCCGCCGGATGCGGTCATGAAGGCGATGAACCACGCGTGGAAGTACGCCAACCGCTATGGCTACCCCGATGGCAACATCGTCCAGGCCATCGCCGATCACCACAAGGTGAAGCCCGAGAACATCCTGCTCGGCGCCGGCTCCGGCGAGATCCTCGACGTCGTCGGCACGGCGTTCCTCCTCGGCGGCAAGAAGGTGGTCGGCGCGGATCCAACCTACGGCACCGTCTATCAGCACGCCACCAGCATCAAGGCCGAGGGGATCAAGATCCCGCTCCTCAAGGACTTCCGCCAGGACATCCCGGCGATGATCGACGCGGCCAACAAGAACGCCAAGGACGTCGGGTTCTTCTACCTGTGCAATCCGAACAACCCGACCGGCGTCGTGGTGCCGGCCAAGGAGATCAAGCAGGTCGTCGAGGGCATCCCCAAGGACATGCCGATCCTGATTGACGAGGCCTACCACCACTTCGTGGACGATCCGTCCTACGCGACTTCGGTTTCGTACGTGCTCGACGGGCGGCCGGTGATCATCGCCCGGACGTTCTCGAAAATCGCCGCGCTGGCGGGAATGCGGCTCGGCTACGCCCTTGCGACGCCCGAGATCATCAACAAGATGCGGCCGTTCGCGATGAACAGCATCAACGCGCTGGTGAAGTGGGGTGGCGCGGCGTCGCTCAAGGACGCTGCCGGCCAGGCCGAGATCCGGGGCAAGGTGATCGCCCTCCGCAACAAGACCTCGCGGGAGCTCGAGGACTGGGGCTACCCGGTCATCCCGTCGCAGACGAACTTCTTCATGGTCAGCCTCCACGAGCGCACGGTGCAGCCGGTGATCGAGGAGTTCCGCCAGAAGAACGTCCTCGTCGGCCGTCCCTTCCCGCCGATGATCAACCACCTTCGTGTCTCGATCGGGCGCGAGGAGGAGATGGACAGGTTCATGAAGGCGTTCAAGGAGATCTTCCCGAAGCGCTCGTCGTCGGCAACCGCCGCGCGCGGCTGATCGGCGCAGTTCGACGCAGGCCGGCCCGCCGCCACAGCGGCGGCGCCGGCCTGCGCATTTCTACGGCCTTCCCACCTCGCGCTGCACCGCCCGCAGGGTCGCGCGCACCTTGTTCATTTCGCGGGCCAGGCCAACCTTCGCAAACCGCCTCAGTTCCGCCGGCATCGACGGGAGGCTGGCTACCGGCTCGAGCCTGGGCAGGATGCCGAACTTGAGCGCGGGATCGTGGTCGAACCGTTCGCCCTTCGCGTAATTGAGCGGCACGAGGAGCCGCGCGATTTGCCGCAGCGCCGCGTTGGTCCGCCGTCGCAGCTCGTCGTCATGTGGCGCCGCGGCCACGCGGGCGTCCACGTCGGCCCGCCACGCCCGCATTGCCTCGGCGACGCTGGTGAGCGCGGCGCTCACTGACGAGAGGTCGGCCTCGCCGGCGGCCGCATCCTGGTACTTCGCGAGCGCATCGCCCATCTCGGCCAGCGCCTCGGTATAGTCGAACGGGTGCAGCGGCGCGTTGACGATGCGTACGATGGTGGTGAGGTAGACGCACAGGTCCCGGCGCAGGATCTCGAGGTCCGCCACCGGCATCAGATCGTCCGGCGTGTGCCAGGCGATGTTGCCGCCGCAGCCGCCGACCGCATAGTAGCCGCGGCGCTTGCGCTCTTCGGCCGGGATGTTCGACAGCAGCATGTAGAGGCCGGTCGGCCCGATCTGGTTGAACGAGTAGTCGCCGGCCCGGAGCGGGCGCACACGCTGCGAGGCGAGGCCGAGCGCGTCCTGGATCGAAGAGCGGCAGAGCGCGTCGGCTTCCGCCATCCACATCACTTCTTCGTAGACCGTGGCGTCGGCGCACCCGGGTGAGTCGATGTCGAGCTGCGCGATGCAATGCTCGTCGATCTCGTCGGCAAAGGTGTCGGCGTACCACGTCGATCCCGCATAGCGGCCGGTGGAATGACCGGGCCACCACGCGATCCGGACCGATCGCTTGAGTCGATCGCGCAGCGTCCACAGCACGCGGGCCAGCTCCAGGAGGGCCGCGTCGCCCGTGGCGTTGTCGCCGATGCCTTCGTACCACGAGTCGTAATGGCCGTGAACCAGCAGGAACTCGTCGGGATCCTGGCGGCCGCGGATCTCGACCACCGGCAGCAGGCACTTCATCCAGCCTTCGCGCATCCACGTCTTGATCGAGGCGCGGACCGGGCCGCGCTGGATGTCGGCGATCAGTGCCTCGCCATCGGCGTGGTTGATGCAGACCACCGGCACGGCTGGCTTTCGCCCGATCGACTCCGCGGTCGGTGCGCCCCAGATCGACGTGCAGATCCCTTCGTGAACGTTCTTCCCGGGGTGAATGAAGATCTCGCCGATCACGCCGCGCCGTTCGAAGGCGCCGACCGAGGCCGGCATCGAGAAGCCCTCGGTGAGCACGATCTTGCCGCGGACCGGATCGTCGGCGCCGCCGCCGCGAGCGGCGTCGGGCAGGTCGAACAGCGACGCGGTTCCGCCGGCGTACTTCGACGGGACGTAGCAGACTTCGGCTTCGACGGCGGCGTCGCCGGTGGAGCGCGCCATCGCCGGCGGCCGCGCGTGGAGCTGGCGGAGCGCGCCTCCTGACGGCGTCACGCCGAGCTCGGCCCGGACCGGGTTGCTCAGGAAAATCTCGGGCTCGTGGAGCGTGAACGGCACGCCGAGCGCCGTCAGCCGATCGGCGATGTAGCGCCCGGCCGTCTCCTCGTCGGGCGTGCCCGACTCGCGGACCAGCGTCACGAACCTGTCCAGCAGCGCCTTGGATTCATCGAGCCGGACCGCGTCGCGTGCGGTCCGCTCCAGCACTTCGTCCTTGAACAGTCTCATCGTTCACTCCAGTAAACCAGAATCCCGCCGAGCTCACAGGCGGCGGAGCGGCGCCGGTTGGCTGACCGCGCGCACCCCGCGGAGCCAGCCGGTCGTTTCAAGACCTCCCGCCTACGCTCTTCGAGCTACGGCGAGGCAGGCTGCCCCAAGCCCCAAGCCCCGAGCCCCAAGCCCCAGGCCCCAGGCCCCAAGCCTCAAGCCCCTTCCTCCCCGTCGAAGAAGATCGCGAGGTTCTTCTTCGGCGTCGGCGGCGTCAGCCGGCTGACGATCACGAACGTCAACGCGCTCGCGATGACGCCAACCTCCACCGAATCAATCCCGTGGCGTGAAAAGCTGTGCTGGAGGGTAAAGGTCCAGACCAGGCACGCAAGGAACCCCATTGCCATGCTCCAGATGGCGCCTTCCCGGGTGCCGCGCCGCCAGTTCAGGCCCATCACCACCGGGACGAAGAAGAAGCTGGCGATGAACTTCGCCTGCTCGATGACGATGGTCTGGACGTCGCCGAGCCGCTGCTGCGCGAACCAGAAGGGGATGATGCCCAGGATCACGATCGACAGCCGGTTCACCCACACCAGCCGCTGTTGCGATGCCTCCTTGTTGACGAGGCGCTTGTAGAGATCGTGCGCGAAGGCGCCGCCGGTGACCAGCAGAATCGAGTTGACCGTGGACATGATCGCCGAGAGCATGGCGACCACGAACAGCGAGCCGAGCAGCGGCGGCATCACCGTCGAAGCCATGATGCTGGAGGCCTGGTCGGGCGACGGGAGGAACGGAAACACCCCGCGCATCCCCATTCCGAGAGTCGCCACACAGGCGCCAATGATCAGCTGCAGGATCATCGAGACGCCGATGGCGTAGCGGACCGTGGCCACGTCCCGCATCGAGTAGTAACGGGTCATCTCGTAGGGCGCCGCGGCGATGCCGAGCCCGAAGGCCAGACTGAAGGCGAGGAGCTCGCGCCAGGAGAACCACTGTCCCGTGATCCGCGCGTCGATCGACCCGATGTACTCGCCAAGCGGCGTAAAGCCGCCGACGTGCACGAACACCACCGGGACCGCGCAGACCAACGCCAGCACCATGATCAGCGTCTGGATGAACTCGATATACGAGCTGGCGCGGACGCCGCCGATGGCTGTGTAAAAACCGGTACTGGCGAGGAGCGCCGTCATGGCCAGCAGCGGTGATATGCCGAACACGGCCGACGCGATCTCGCCGATCGCCTGGAACTGCGCCGTCAGCAGGATCGAATAGCACACGATGATCAGGGCAGCGGCCAGCGTCCGGGCGCCTTCGCTCGCGAACCGGGTGCCCACGTAATCGGCGACGGTCAGGGCGCCGAACCGGCGCAGCTTCGGCGCGACCAGCACGGCCGAGGTGACCCATCCGGACCACACCCCGAACCACACCCACATCCAGCTCACGCCGGTGAGGTACGAGCGTCCGAGCGTACCGACGAAGGTGCCGGCGCTGATCTGGGTGGCAGCGAGGACGGCCCCGCCCACCCACGGGCCGATGGTGCGTCCCGCGGCGAGGAATTCCACCTCCGAGCTGGCACGGCGGAAAAACACCGACACGCCGATGACGACGGCGAAGTAGATGAGCGTGACCCAAATGAGAACGTTCTGGTCAGCGATCATCGCGGCTCCTCGCCCGGTCCGCGGCGGCAGCCCGCCATGCCCACAGGAAGTACAGCGCCATCCAGGCAGCTGCGGCGACGAAGAACCCGTAGAACGTCCAGCCGAAACCTGGGGCGTCAGTCATCGAGACGCCTCTCGAGGTCCTGGGGTCTTGGGGTCTTGAGGTCTTGGGATCTTGGTGTTTCGAGACCGGCGCTGCCGGCGGGACCAAGCCAGCGTGGCGACCACCAGCGTCGCAATCGAGAACATGTCCATGAGGCGACCGATGTTCCACGGCGCCGGTTCGCCGGGCATGGCATACGGTACGCGCACAAACGCGGGCAGGTGTCCGATCGTCGCGGTGCCCTCGTCGCCGTTCCAGCGGAAGGTCGGCATCGTGCCGGCGGCGCGCGCGCCTGTTGGGAGCCGGGTGGTCACCCGGACCGACGCCGCGGTCACGCCGGCAGCGACGGTAGGAATCCACAACGGACATCGACCGGTGCGGGCCTCCGGTAGCTGCGCTCGGTAGCGGAGCGTGTAGCTCGAGCCTTCCGGCCGCAGCGTGAGCGCGCGTGTGCGTCCAATGTCAGTCGGCGGGCCCGCCGGCGTCGCGCCGGTGACATCGATTAGATCGACGCGTCCGCCTTCCGCAATCTCCACCCGGTGCTCCACCTCCGCCGCATCGACGATTGTCACGCCGAGCTCGACGGTGCAGGCGAGTGGCGACTCGAACACGACGCGGACATCGGCGGCTGCCAGCCGCGCCGCGGCGTTCGCACGTCCGGAAAGCAGGAGAACCGCAGCTGCTCCGATCACGAGCGCTCGCCGTGAGATCATCGCCGGGCTTTCGGTCGCCGCGTGCGCTGCTTGGCCGACACGGACTTGATGATCACCCGGCCGCGGCTGCGTAACGGCATCGGCGGATCCGCCTCCGCCAGCGCAGCGTCGATGAGCGCGCGGACACCCGGCGTGTCCACAGTCGACGCGGTCGCGAGGCGGATCGATCGGACCTGTTTGCCGGAGCCTTTCAGAAGGCCGAGCGGATCCGGCAACGTAGCGCCGAAGAGGAAGAACAGGGTGACCCATCGCGGATAGAGCGCGAGCGAGATCACCGCATCGGACGCTCTCTCGGTCGGGCCGAACCCGATGACCAGCGCGTTGTAGTTGTCGTAGACGAGCTCGTGCGCCCCGGGCATGCGGCGTCGCAGCCGGGCGCGAGCGTCGATCGCGACGCCGATGATGTCGGCGTCGTAGCGGGCCATGAAGCGCGAAACCTGCGCCGATGGCGTCGCTGTCGAGCCGCGCGTCCGCTCCGTTCCGATCATCCGAGCGCCTGCTCGAAGGCGCGCGCCAGCTCCGCCCCGGTCGTCCGGTTCCACGTTTCGTTGACGCCGAAGGTCACGCTGCCGGAGGCACTGACACCAGGCACCCGGATGCCGCGCTCCGCCATCCGCCGCACCAATGCCGCCCCGTCAACGTCCTTGAGCATCAGCTGTGCGACGTTCGTCCCGCTCGGGATGCGCTTGACCGTGACCTTCGGATGGTGCGCGATGGTGTTGTAGAAGTCCTCCGACACCTGGACCGCGGTGGCGAGCCGGCCGGTGAAACCATCCATGTAGTGGCGGGCGACGAGCGCGGCCTGCCAGCCGACGGCGAGGTTGCCGCCGAACATGCGGCGGACGTGGAACATGCCGTCGAGCAGCCGCTTCGGCCCGGCGAGGATCGCGCCGATGCCGCTGTTGAAGTACTTCCACAGCGAAACGTAAACGGTGTCGAAGGGCGCGGCATAGGCCGCCGGCGAGATGCCGGTGTAAGCCGATGCGATGAACATTCGCGCGCCATCGAGGTGGGTGCCGATCCCGCGTTCGCGGGCCAACTGGCAGATTCGCTGCGCTTCCTCCCAGTCGAACAGCTGACCGGACAGCCGCCGAATCGGGCTTTCGATCAAGATCGCTCCGACGTCGGCGGCGACCCGGCCGCCAGCCGTTCTCGCGAGCACCGCCTCGACGTCGGCGCGATTGAACGTCGCCGTACCAGGCGCAAGCGGCATCAGCGTCAGCCCCGAGAGCGTCTGGCACGCATCGCCCGTGTCGTTGTAGACGTGGCTCATCTCGGGCACGATGACCCGCCGCTTCGTTCCCGCCAGCGTCCGCAGCGCGAGGTGATTGGCGAGCGTGCCCGACGGCATGAAGACGGCGGTCTCCTTGCCGAGCAGCTGTGCCCAGTGCTGCTCGAAGCGCTCGACCTCGCCGCCGAGGAGGTAGTTGTCCTCCTTCACATCGGCTCTCGCCGCCAGCTGGTCCAGGAGCGAAGCGTATGCGCGAGGCGTCAGGCCCACGCCGTCGCCGCCGAGGATCACGGTCCGATCCTCGGTGGTGCCGGGTGGCGGGCCGACGGCAAAGACCGGGATGTCTGCGGCGCATGCCACTCCGGCCGACGCGCCGAGGACCCGAACCAGTTCGCGCCGGGTGAGAGCCATAGCCGCGCATCATAGCAGTGCCGCACGCCGCGCGGATGCGCGGCGAGACGACACCGCCCCCTGGTGGGGGCGGAGCCGCACCCCGCTCGAGAGGCCGCCGGGTCCGCGGCGGAAACTCGCCAGGCGCGGGGAGTGAGATAGCCTTGGCGGGAATGGTCCGTACCGAGCTGCTGGCCGCGGCCCGAGCCGCCCGGCGCGCGCCGCTGATTCCGGTGCTGGTGATGCTGCTGGCGGCGACCGGCCTGGGGGTCGCGCTCGCGATGTGGTCGATGCTGGACGCTTTGTACCTGCGGCCGCTCCCACTCGTGTCGGCCGACCGGATCGTCACCATCATCGAGCGCCATCCCGAGCGCGGCCGGATGGCGGTGACACCGGCAAACTTCCTCGACTGGTCGCGGTCCGTCCACGCCTTCAGCGCGGTGAGCGGAAGCTTCTGGATCGACGTGAACGTGAGCGGCGCCGACGGCGCCGTGCGGGTGAAGACGGCCAAGGTCCTGCCCCGGTTCTCCGACGTGTGGACCGTGGCGCCGCTCGCCGGGCGCGCGATCCTCGATGCGGATTTCGAGGGCGATGGACGCGTCGCGGTGGTGAGCGAGCGATTGTGGCGGAGCCGGATGGCCGCGGACCGCGGCGCCGTTGGTTCGATGCTGCGCATCGACGGCGTTCCATACACGGTGGTGGGCGTGATGCCCGCGGCCGCGTCCGCGATCGGTCAGTTCGAAATCTGGATCCCGTGGATCATGACCGCGGACGAGCGCGCCAACCGTCAGTTCCATCTCGTCGGCGCGATCGGCCGGCTCCGCGACAATCTCACCGCCGCCGAGGCGAGCGCCGAGCTCGAGGCGGAGTACGGACGGCTCGCGAGCGAGCATCCGGACACCACTCGCGACTGGCGCGCCGCGGCCGTCCCGCTCCGCGACAGCCTGCTCGAGTTGTCAGGCGCTGCTACTGCCTCACTCAGCGCCATCGTTGTCCTGACGTTCGCCGTTGCCTGCCTGAACGTTGGCGCCCTCGTCTCGGCGTGGTGGTCGGGACGACGACAGGAACTGGTGACGCGTATGGCCGTCGGCGGCTCGCGGCTACAGGTCATGCGCGGGCTGCTCATCGAAACGGCGCTCTGGGCGATGGTGGGACTGGCCGGCGCGATCCCTGTCGCGATGGCGTGCCTGCGGATCGTGTCGGCGATCGTCTCTGGTCCCGACAGCCTGTTCGACTTCGCACCCCGTCTCGACCTTCGCGCCGCCACCGCAGGAGTGATCCTGTTCGCCGCTTTCGTAGGCATCGCGGCCGCCGGGCCGGCATTTCGGAGCGTGGTCTTCGCTTCGCGCCTGGTCACCGACACGCGATCGAGCCGGCGTCGCGGATCGCGCGCTGCGCTGGCCGGCCAGATCGCGCTCGCCCTGGTGGTTGGCACGGTGGCGATCGCGCTGTCGCGAAACGTGAGCGCGCTGACGGAGCTCACTCGCCCGGATTCGGCGGACCGCCAAGCGCTCGAGATCGTCCTGCCCGAAACACGCTATGTGACCGAAGCCTCGCAGCGTGACTTCTTCACGCGGCTGCTCTCCGTCATCCGCAGCAGGGCTGAGGTCCGGACGGTGTCGGCCTCGAGTTACGTTCCGCCGACCGCGGCGCTCGGTAACCTTCGGTTCACCATCGAGGGGCGGACCACGGTCTCGGACGCGCAGAGCGCGTCGCCCGCGGCGGTGGATGCGGCGGCGTTTCGTGCCCTCGGCATCCCGCTGCTGCACGGCCGCATGTTCGACGATCGCGACGGGCCCGGCGCTCCGGACGTGTGCATCCTGAGCCAGGCCTTGGCTCACCGTTACTGGGGCAGCGATGATCCGATTGGCGCGCGGCTGCACATCGCCGGTCTCGCCAACCCCGTCACCGTCATCGGCATCGCCGGCGATGTCCGGCAGCCGATCTCCACCGATCCCCGGGCCGAGGCGGTGTTGTATCTGCCCTATCTCCAGGCGCCTTGGCCGTTCATGACCCTGCTGGTGGAGCCGACGCGCGATGCGGCGGCGGCGCTGGGCGCCGTCCGCGAGGAGCTCGGGCGCCTGGACAATGCGATAGCGAGCGGTCCGCCGCGGCCGCTGGCCGATCTGCAGGTGGCGTGGACCCGCTCGCCGCGGCTGCACGCCCAGGCGATCGGGTTGTTTGGCGGTGCGTCCTTGCTGCTGACGCTCGCCGGCCTGTACGCGCGGATGGTGCTTGGCGTGATCCGTCGCCGTCGCGAGTGGGCGGTGCGTCAGGCCGTCGGCGCTACGCCGGGCCGGCTGTGGCGCAGCGTCGGCAGTGAAGTCGGGTCGGTGACGGCCATCGGCCTGGCGCTGGGTCTTCTGTCGCTGCCGCTCGTATCAGCGGCCGGCCGCAATCTCGTGTACGGCGCCGATCTCCTGGATTGGCCGCGCGCCCTGGCCGTCGCGGCGGCGATTGGCGGCGCGGCGCTCTTGGCGGGCACCAGCCCGGCGCGTCACGCGACGCGCGTCAACCTCGCCACGCTGCTCCGTGACGAGTGATCCGCTTCCGCTATCATCTGGCGCATGCGCTCTCTTCTGGTTTGCTCGCTGGCGGTGTCGCTTGCGGCCTGCTCCCCGTCACCGGCCGCGGCGCCTGCCTCCGGCGCCGGTTCGACGATGACCTGGCCGACGAAGGGCTGGCCCTCGTCCACGCCCGAGGCCGAGGGGCTGGACGGTCCCACGCTCAACGCGCTCGACGCGGAGTTCGCGTCGGGCAAGCGCGGGCAGATCACGAGCATGCTGGTCATTCGCCACGGCAAGGTGGTGTTCGACAAGTCGTACAGCCACGACTTCGACAAGCTGTTCGAGGGACGTGACCCAGTCCGCGGCCCGTACAACTACTACGACCCCGACTGGCATCCCTTCTACAGGCACGGGAAGCTGCACACGATGCAGTCGGTGAGCAAGAGTTTCACGTCGGCGCTGGTCGGCATCGCGATTGGACGCGGCGAGCTCCCGGCGGTGCAGACGAAGGCGATGCCGATGTTCGAGGGGTTCAAGATTCCAGACACGGACCCGCGCCGTGCCGACATGACGCTCGAGAACGTGCTGACGATGACGACGGGGATCAAGTGGGACGAGAGCACGGTCACCTACACGGACCCGGCGAACAGCTGCGCGAACATGGAGCACAGCGACGACTGGATTCAGTACGTGATCGACCAGCCGCTGGCCGACGCGCCGGGAACGAGGTTCGTCTACAACAGCGGCGCCACCGAGCTGCTCTCGTACTTGATCAAGAAGGGGAGCGGCAAGCAGGCGCACGAGTACGCCGCCGAGCATCTGTTCGGGCCGCTCGGGATCACCGACACCTACTGGAAGACGACTCCGAAGGGCCTCGCCGACACAGAGGGCGGGCTGTACATCACGTCTCGTGACCTGGCCAAGCTCGGATACCTGTACCTGCACGACGGGATGTGGGAGGGCAAGCGGCTCCTGCCCCAGGGCTGGGTAGAGGCGTCAACGAGCCCGAAGGTGGACACGCGCCCCGGCGTCGAACGCTCGCGGAAATACGGCTACCAGTGGTGGGTGCTGCCTTATGGAACCGCTGGCAAGCACGCCTACGCCGCGCTCGGCTACGGCGGCCAGCGCCTGATCGTCGTGCCCGAGCACGACCTGATCGCGGTGTTCACCGGGTGGAACATCTACGAGTCGCCGGAGTTCGCGCCGTACGACGCGCTCGACAGGGTGCTCGCCGCGGTGAGGTGAACGCGGCGGCGTCCAATGACGATTGCAGACTGGCGATTGACGATTTACTGATGATTAGCCGATTTGAGATTGCGCCATTCAATTGATCGATCGGTGTATTGGATCAATGTCGATTGAACCAATCACGATTGAGCGACAACAATCCCGCAATCGTCATTGATCCAATCGTCATTAGGCCGATGCCGCAATCCCCAATCGAATGCCGCAATCGGCCATCCCCCAATCGTCGATAAATCGTCAATCGTCAATCCCCAATCGTCAATGGACGGGGCGCCAGCGGCGCGCGCTATTTGAGCGCCTTCCACTTGGCGCGCACCGCCTCGCGGTCGAACTTGACCCCATCCAAATAGACGTCGGAAATCTTCCGCGTGCTGCGGATGTTCTCCAGCGGGTTCCCATCCAGCACGATGAAGCTGGCGCGCTTGCCCGCCGCCAGCGTGCCGAGGTCGGTGAGCCCCATCAGCTCGGCCGGCGTCTTCGTCGCGGCCACGATCGCCTCGCTCGTCGGCAGCCCGAGCTGCACCCAGCGCGCGAGCTCCACGTGCTCGCCGGATCCAAACGTGTGTCCCGGATGGATGCCGGTGTCGGTGGCGAGCACCAGCTTCACGCCCGCCTCGATCATCTTCGGGAAGTTGATCGCCATCTGCCGCTCCCGCTCCGAGGCAGTCGACGGCAGCGGGCCGCAGCTTGGAACCAGCGACGCCCGGTCCATCGTCGCCCTGATCTTCGCCACGACCGACGGCGGCATCGCCTCCTCGAAGAACGGATCCTTGTTGCACACCTCGACCGGGTCGCCGAGTGAGATGACGGTCGCCCAATACGGCCGCTTCTCGCGAAGCAGGGTGAGGTATTCCTGGTCGAGCGGCTGGCGCTGGACCATGTGGACGAGGACGTCGGTGCCGGCGGCCACCACTGCCTTCTGGTCGGCCATCTGGATCGCGTGGGCGTGGACCGTCATCTTGCGGGCATGGGCTTCGTCGATGATCGCCTGCATCACCTCGGGCGACAGCTTCGGATAGGTGTTGCCGCGATCGTCGTACCACAGCTTGACGTGGCGGATGCCCTGCTTGTCCATCCGCTGGACCGCCTCCCGCGCCTCGGCCGGCGTGGTCACCTCGTTGACGACGTGGAGCTCGTTGGTGGCGACGCGGAGGATGTGATCAGGGCCGCCGTTGGGCGGGGCCATGCCCGGCATGAACAGGTAGCGGGCCACGGGTGGAAACGTGCCGGCCTGTTGATCCTTCTGGAACTGGAGCGACATCTCCGTCGGACTGCTGCCGACCGAGGTCGCAGCCGCGACGCCGTAGAACGCTTCACGCTGCAGGTGATCGAGCAGGTTCTCGGGCGTGTGGTTGCGAGCGCCCCACGTGGTATAGCCCTCGTAGCCCATGTGGACGTGGGCGTTGATCATCGCCGGCATGATCGTCTTGCCGCTGACGTCCACCCGGGTCGCACCCGCCGGCACCTGCACGGCCCCCCGTGCGCCGACCGCGACGAGGCGCCCGTCCTGCACGACCAGTGTGCCGTTGGTGATCGGCGGCCCGCCGTTGCCGTCGATAATCCGCGCGCCCTCGAACACCATGACGCCCGCGCGCGCCCCTTGCGCCAACGTCGCCGCGCCGGAGAGCGCTGCGATTACGACGACCGCCGAGAGACGCACTGCGCGCATACCACCTCCAGCTGCCAGACTCGCTGGCGCTATCTTCCCAACACTCTGCCGGGCCGCCCTCCGGCCGTGTGATCCCCATCCCATACCAGGCCGCCGTTCACCCAGACCTTCTTGACGCCGGTCGAGAGGACGAACGGGTCGCTGAAGGTGCTGCGATCGATGATCGTCGCTGGGTCGAAGAGCACCAGGTCGGCCCATATTCCAGGTTTTACCGTGCCGCGGTCAGGCAGCGAGAGCCGAGCCGCGGTCAGCGACGTCATCTTGCGGATCGCCTCTTCCAGGGTCAGCCACTTCCGCTCGCGCACGAACAGGCCGAGGACGCGCGGGAACGAGCCGGCGCCGCGCGGGTGGCGCATACCGATGCCACCGTCGCTCGAGAACATGGCGTGCGGCCACCGCACGAACGCACGAAGGTCGTCGTCGACCATCGAGGTGCAGACCACCGAGGCGCCCCCGTCCTTGACGATCTGGATGAAGGCCTGCACCGGCGTGATGTTCTGGGTCCTGGCGACGTCGGCGAGCGTCGTGAACTCGTAGTCCGGGTGCGCGGCGTGCCGGGTGATCAGGATATTTCCGGCCCCGCCCACATCGTTGAGCCCCTGGGTCACTGCTTCGGGGTCGTCGTAGCGCTTGCTCGGGATCAGCACCGTGATGGTCGAGGACCACGCGTTGTACGGATAGACGTCGGCGGTGACGTCGAGACCGCGCGCGCGGGCCTGATCCAGCAGCCGGATGGCTTCGTCCGCCTTGTGCCACACGCCGATCGTCCCCAGCTTGATGTGGGTGTTCTGGGCCGGAATCTTGGCGCGCTCGGCGATCGCAATCAACTCGCGGATCGAATCGAACGACTTGTCCGCTTCGTCCCTGGTGTGCGAGATGTAGATGCCTTTGTACGTCGCGGCGACGCGGGCCAGCGCCACCAGCTCGTCGGTGTTCGAATAGCTGCCGATCTCGTATTCCAGGCCGCTCGACAGCGCGATCGCACCCTCACGCATGCCCTGGTCGACGAGCGCTTCCATCTTTGCGATCTCGTCGGGCCTCGCGACCCGCTTGTAGTCCTCGCCCATGACCATCTGGCGTACGGTCGCGTGCCCGACGCCGGTGATCACGTTCAGCGCCGCCGGCGCGGCGCGCAGCTTTCCGAGGTAATCGGCAATCGGCCACGGTGAGCTGCCGTCCTGCCCGACGAACACCGTGGTGATGCCCTGCGACACCTGGCTCGCGGCGAGCGGCTCGGTGAGCAGTCCGTCGGTCGAGTGGTTGTGCGCGTCGATGAAGCCCGGTGCGAGGACGAGCCCACCGGCGTCGATCACCTGTTCGTTCGGCGCCGGGGTGAGCGCACCGACCTCGGTGATGCGCCCGTTTGCCACCCGAACCGCCGCTTGGCGCCCCGGTGAACCCGTCCCGTCGATCAGCCGAGCGTTGACGACGAGGAATGAACTGTTCGCCGCCGCTGGTTGAGCGGCTTGCGCACCCGATGTGCCGACCGCGCCGTCGATGCCGCCTGCGGGAGCCGCCGTTCGAGCTCCGCCCTGGCGCGGAATCACCGGCAGAATCAGCCGTGACGGATGCGCCGCGTCGTGCAGGATCGCCTGTTCCGCCGGCTCCACGTCGCGGTCTTCGCCGAACACCCCGCCGGTATTCGGGTTGCGATCGAAGCGGGGGAAGTTGCTGCTCGAAACCTCGAGCCTGACGCGATGCCCCGCCTTGAACAGGTTCGACGTGGCGCCGAGATCGATCGTGATCTCGGTTGGCGATCCAGGTATCAGCAGGGTCGGCGTCTCCGGACCGCTTCGATACCGCGCCCGCAGGATGCCGTCGGCCAGCGGCCGCGCGGTGCCGTCCGGGAAGACGTCAACCAGCTTCCCGGTGAAGTCGGTGTCCTTCGCGCTCGACTGAATCCATATCGTCACCGCGAGCGGCCCGGTGACCTCGATGTCCTCGGACAGCGGAGCGCTGGTGTAGACGAGCACGTCGGGGCGCTGCTCGACGCCGCGCTGATCCGCGGGGTTGCGCGAGTAGCCGCCGCTGGCGCCGGTCGGCACGGGATCGTTCGGGTCGTAGGTGTAGGTGTCGGGCCTGGAGCTCGCACCCGGCGGGCTGACGCTCAGGACGCCATCGCCGGCCGCGGTGTTGGCCCTGCCGCCGCTCGAGAGGTAATAAGGGGTCGGTTTCGCGCGCGTCAGCGGCCACTCCTGCTCGTCCCGCCACTGGTTGGCGCCCATCACGAACAGGCGGACCGGAGCGGTGTCGAGGACCGCGCGGTCGCCATCCTTCAGCCAGTACTCGAACCAGCGCACCATCGCGCCTTCGGAGTCGAACCCGGCGTTCGGCCCGTAGGACACGTCGCCGATCGCGGTGCTCTTGAGCGTCGGCCGCGCGTGCGTCCACGGCCCGATCACCAGCCGCTGATACGTGCGCGCCGTTTCGTTCGCGGCGTGGGCGCGGAGCCCGGTGAAGTTCTTGAGCGTGCCGGTGAGGAGCGTGTCGTACCAGCCGGTGAGGTGAAAGGCGGGAACGAGAAACTTGTCGTGCCGTTTCTGGATGTCGGCGGGATCCCAGAAGCGGTCGAAGCCCGGGTGATCGAGCATCTGGAAGTAGCCTGGGGCGAACCGCCGCAGGTCCAATTCGTTCATCGACTTGAGCGGCAGGTGCCAGTACCACGTGTTGCGCAGCGTCTGGCGTTGCTCGGCGTCCAGGCCGATCGGGCCGTCCCGATTCACTGCCGGCGTGAGCACGCGGCGACGTACGTCGACGGCCTGCCCCAGGTTCCACGAGAGCCCGTCACTCAAATAAAACGCGCCGCCCTGAAACACCATGTCGTGGCGCCGCGCGTACGACGAGGCCGGGAACAGCGCCTTCAGCGACGGCGGCTGCGTCGTCGCCGCCTCGAGCTGCGTAGTGGCCAGATAACTGCCGCCGAACATTCCGACGCGTCCGTTCGATCCAGGCAGCTTCGCCGCCCACTCGACCGAGTCGTAACCGTCCTGTGCCTCGTCGTGCGGGACCGCGACACCGTCGGACATGTACCGGCCGCGTGTGTCCTGGACGGCGACGATGAAGCCCTTCGCGGCGATCGCGCTGAAGCGCTGCGGCGCCTCCTCGTCGTTCTTCGAGTAGGGCGTGCGCTGGAGGAGCACCGGGTAACTGCCCGGCGCGGCCGGGCGATAGACGTCGGCCCGCAGCACCACACCGTCGCGCATCGTCGCCGGCTGGTTCTTCTCGACGCGAACGCCGGGGGCGCCGCCGTGACGCGCCGCCGCGCCCGAGAGGGCGGTGAAGAAAAGGATGAGCGCGACGGATGCGAAACGACTCACGCCGGCGACGATAGTCGTCGGCGCCAGCGGCGTCAAGGAGGGGCGGCGGCGCAGTTGAAAATTGAGCAGTTCAGAGTTGCCAGTTGAAGGTCACAGTTGGCAGTGCAGTTGACAGCTGGCGTGCAACTGAGAACTGTCAAACTGCAACTGGCAACTGTGAACTGCTCAACTGTGAACTGTTCGCTGTGGTTACCTCTTCGGCACGTTCAGCTCGCCGAGCTGCTTCACCATGTCCGGGCCCGAGGTCGAGGGCGAGACGGCCTTGTCGATGTGGAGGATCTTGCCGTCCGGACCGATGTAGAACGTCCAGCGCCGGGCGAGGTCGCCGGGGCCGAGAACGCCGTAGGCTTTGGCGACGGCCTTGGTGACATCGCTCATGATCGGGTAGTCCGCTTCGTGGGTCTGCGCGAACTTGGTGTTGTCCTCGAGCGTGTCGACGCTCACCATGTAGTAGTCGACGTTGTACTGCCGAATCAGGGCGCCGCTCTCACGGAGCGACTTGCACTCGGCGGTTCAGCCACCAGTGAAGGCCTTGGGGAACCAGGCCAGGATGACGGTCTTGCCTTTGGAATCGGCAAGGCTGTGAGTCTTGCCGTCCGACGCCGGCAGCGAGAACGCCGGCGCGGCGTCTCCTACCTTGAGCTCGACTGCAGGAGCCTGGGTTCGTCCAGTTGCGCTGGACAGCATGCCAAGGACTGCGGCGAGCCCCACGTTGAGCAGGGCTTTCATGCGCATGAACAGATCCTCCACCTGGGGATGCTAGCAGAGGAGGCGCTCGAATGGAGAATGGCCGAGCCCGGAACACGAGGGGCGCCCAGTAGAATTCATGAATGGGGTCACGCCTCCGACGGGGACTGGCCATCGGGGCCGCCGCCGTGGCGGCCCTGGTGCTGCTGCTCGTCGCGATCCTGCATACGCCGCCGGTGCGTGCCCGGGCTCTCGCCTGGGTGATCAGCACGCTCGAATCGCGTTTCAGCCTGACCCTTTCCGCCGACAGCCTGACCTACAATCTGCTCTCCGGCGGCGTCACGCTCATCAACGTCCGCCTCGCGGCACGCAATGACGCCGATCGCCCCTTCTTCACCGCCGCGCGCGTTCACGTCAACGTGCCGCTCGAGACCTACACCGGCCGCCTTGTCCTCGACGACGTGGCGGTGGAAGGCGGGCGCTTCACGATCGCGATCGACGAAGCTGGGGATAGCAACCTGCCCGGCGGCAGCGGCGGGCCTCCGCCTGAGCCGCCGCGATCGCTGGCGCTGCGCGGCCTGCACCTGACCGACTTCGCGTTCCTGTACGACGACCGCTCGATGCCGCTCCGCATTGCCGCCAACGGCATCGACTCGGCGCTCGCCCGCGGCCTCGTCGGCGAGCTCACCGGCGCCACGGGTCCGTTTGCGGTCCGCGGCGGCATCGACGTGCAGTGGCGGGATCGAGCGCTGCGGGTCGAGCCGCTCGAGACGCGGGTGGCCTTCGACGGCCGGAACGTCACCCTCGAGGACATGCCAGTGGTGACGGGCATGGCCAGTCTCAACCTGTCGGGCCGCCTCAATCGCGTGCTCGACGCGATGTCACTCGAACTCGGGTTCGACGGGCAGGTGGACGTGGCCCGCGCCGCGACCTGGGCGCCGCCGCCGATTCCGGTGGCGGGCACCACGCACGTTCGCGGGACCATCAACGGGGCGCTCAACGCGATCGAGATCGTCACCCGCTTCGACGCGCCGGCCCTCAACGTCGGGACCGAGGAACAGCTGACCGCCAGCGGCGAGCTGATGCTGGATCGCTCGCGGCTGCTGGTCAACCGGGTCATCGCCTCGCCGAAGAGCGGCGGCGAGGTGAACGCCGCGGTCGACGTCCCGTTCGGCGACGCGCCGGTCACGGTGACGGCGACGTGGCGCGGCGTCGATGCGCGGGCGATGATGCGGTCCGCCAACGTCGCCGCCCAACCGATTGGCGCCCGGCTCGATGGCGACGGCCGATTCGCGACCGGTCCGCGCCGGTCGCTGTCGGTCAAGACCGATCTCGCGCCGATCGTGGAGCGCGGCGCCACGCCGCTGGCCGGCACTGTCACGGCGGCAATCAACGGTGCAGCGTGGACGCTGGTCCACAACCTTCGATCCAGCGGAATCACCGTGAACGGCAAGGCCGAAGGACAACTCAACGCCGAGACCGCATCGCGATCGACCGTGCGCGGGCCGGCGACGATCACGATCGCCAGCCTGGCCGCGGCCGACACCGCGCTCGCTCCATTCGGCATCCGCATCCCGGACGCGGTCCGCGACTCCACGGGGGCGATTGACGCCGAGGCGGTGCTCGATGGCACCTTCGCCGACCCGCGAGCCACCGTCGTCGCGCACGCGCCGGCGTTCGACGTGCCGGGCGTCGGGATCTCTTCCGTGGACGCCACCGTCGAAGCGAGCCGTGCCGCCATCGAGGTGTCGCCGCTCTCGGTGAAGCGCGAGGGCACCGACGCAGAGGGTCACGTTTCCATCGATCTCACACACCGCACGCTCGGCGGAGCACTGGATGCGACCGTTCCCGACGTTCGAGTGCTCCAGACCCAGGTGCCCGAGGAGTGGCAGGCGGAGGGCACGCTGGATGCCCACGCCACGCTCGAAGGGACGCTGAGCGATCCCGTGATCACCACGAAGGTATCGAGTCCGGCGCTCGAGTTCGCCGGCGATTCCTACACGGGGCTGGAAGGGACGGTCACGTTCAAGCAGCGTGCCCTGTTCGTCCCGCAGCTCGTGCTGCACAAGGACGAGGGGCAGGTGACGGTCAGCGGCCGCTTCGGCCTGGACCGCTCGTACGACGCGCGTCTGGACGCTGCCAACCTGTCCTGGCGCCGGACGGTGATTGACGAGGAGGAGACGCGCGTGTCGCTCGAAGGCAGCTTTGCCGGCGCCGGCACCTTCGACAAGCCGATGGGAAACGGCGCGTTCACGTTCAATCTCTGGCAGGGCGAAGCGCCCGAGATCACCGGCGGCGGCAAGCTGAACGTCGAACTGCTTGGGCAAATCGCGAGGTTCAGCCTGCAAACCGCCGCGCTCGGGATTTCGGCGAACGGCACCATTGCTACCGCCGCTCCCTACGATTACCGCGTCGCCGCGGTCGTCGACCGCCTCGAACTGACGCGGATCGCGCCGCTTCTGAACGCGCTCCCGACCCAGATCTCTGGGCAAGTCAGCCTCGACGCCGCCCTGAACGGTGCGATCCAGGGCAAAGAGCCCCCGACTGTGCTCGCCAATCTGCGTCAGGTGCAGACAGAGCTGGCCGGTGTGCCGGTCAACTTGATCTCGCCGGCATCAGTGTCGTGGCAGCCGGGAGAGATCACGGTGAAGGACCTCACCGCGACAATCGGCAGCGGCACCCTCAACGCCGAGGGCACTTGGGCCGGCCGCGACAACACTGTGTTCTCGGGCTACTTCCACGGCGAAGTCTCGGATGTCATGACTGCGGCCCGCGCGTTCGGGCTCCAGGCCAACGTCACCACGCGCGGATGGCTGGAGGCGACGCTCTACGGCACGAACCGGCGCGAAGACCTCATCGCGTCATTCGACATCACCAACGGCTACGTCGAAGCCGGCAGCAGCGTGGCCTTCACGAATCTCAACGCCAGCGCCGGTGTGAGGGGGGAATCGCTGACGCTCCACTCGATCAGCGGCCGCGTCGATGCCGCCAAGGCTGGAGGGACGTTCACCGGCAAAGGCGAGGCGAAGATCCCCGAGCTCGACCCGATGCGGGCGGTCGGCCGCTTCGAGCTGGACTCGGCTACCTTCGATTCGGCCGGCGTCGAGGTGAAGCAGACGCGACCGACGACCATCTCGGTCAACAGCGGCCTCGTCACCATGGACGACGTGGTATGGGAGGCGGCGGGCAGCCAGCTGGCGCTCGGCGGGTCGGTTGACGTGTCGTCCGGCACTCCCGCGCTCAACCTCACGGTCGAAGGCGTGGCCGTGCTGCGCGTGCTGTCGGCATTCGTGCCCAGCCTCGGCGTCGATGGCACCGCCGACGTCAACCTGCGGGTTGGCGGCACGACCACCAACCCGGCCCTGTCGGGCACGGTGACGCTGGCCGACGCCGAGGTGGCCCTGACCTCACCGCGCATTGTCCTGTCGGACCTGTCTGGCCCGATCGCGCTCTCGCCAAACCGCATCGAGCTGCGTGGCCTGAGCGGATCGGCGAACGGCGGGGCCCTGACGATCGACGGCGGCTTCGTCCTGCGCGGCACCGAAATCGTCGGCGGCGAGGTCTACGTCCAGGTGCTCGGGATGGCGGTGGAGTACCCGCGAGGACTTCGCAGCGAAATCGACGCGCTACTCACCTACGACGTGGGCGAGACGCCGCCGATTCTCCGCGGTGACGTCCGGGTGCAGCGGAGTTCATACACCTCGCCGATCAGCCTGGCGGCTCTCGCCAGGGCCAACGCCGGGACCACGGTTCGCGGCGCCGCCGCCGAGCCGTCGGCGCTCGAGAACCTGCGGCTGAACGTCACGGTCACGACGGTGGAAGACGTCCGCGTCGACAACAACTACGGCCGCTTCGAGGGTGCCGCCCAGGTGCGGATTGTGGGCACCGCGGCTCGTCCGGGCATGTCGGGACAGGCCACACTTCAGGAGGGCGGCCGTATCTACGCGGCCGGCCGGACCTTCACCCTCACCGCCGGCAATATCTCGTTCACCGATCTCACGAAGATCCAGCCGGATCTCAACATCCAGGCCGAGACGCGCGTGGGCAACATCGGTACCGTGACGCTCTCGGTGACAGGCACGCCGGATCGGTTCGAGTTCGACCTGACGGCGCCGGATCGGCCGGAGGTGTCGCAGGAGGAGATTGCGATGGCGCTGCTCGGCGGCAGCGCCACCGGTGCGAACGCGCTCACCCTCCTCTCGTCGGATCTACTCGGTGCCACCGGCCGGCAGATCGGGCTCGATGCACTGCGCATCGATCGCGGCGACGTCGTCACCGACGAGTTCCGCGAGGATCCCAGCGCCCTCCTGCAGGACCAGGACCCGGTGACGCGGCTCACGCTATCCAAGCGCCTGAGCGAGCAAGTCGAATTCACGCTGTCTCAGAACCTGGCCGAGAGCGGCAAGACCACGATCCTCGTCAGCTACTATCCGATCACCAACCTCGAGATTCGCGCCATCTCGCGCGACGACGGCACGCAGGGGCTCGGCGTCCGGCACCAGATCACCTTCGGAGGAAATGCGGCCCGGAGGGTCGCTGCCGAGCGCGTAGTCCTGAACGTGAAGGAGGTGTTGCTCGAGGGAGCGTATGCGCCGTTCACGGCCGAGCAGGTCCGCAAGGATTTGAAACTCAAGCCCGGCGAGCCATTCGACTACTACAAATGGCAGCAGGACCTCGACGGACTGACCAAGCGCTACGTCGAGGGCGGCCGCGTGGAGGCTCGGGTCCGCGGCCGGCGCGATCAGGCCGGCGAGGGCGCCATCAACGTCGTCTATATCGTGTCGCCAGGTCCCGCGACGCGAGTCGTCATCGATGGCTTCGCGGTCCGCGACAGCGTCATCAAAGAGATCGAGCAGTCGTGGGCGCGCGGCGTGTTCGACCGCTTCATCGTCCAGGATGCCGAAGCGCGCGTCCAGGGCGAGCTGCTGTCGCAGGGGTTCGTCAGCGCCAGCGTGAACGGGACGATGGAGTCGAGCAGCCAGTTCAAGACGCTGCATCTGACGGTGGTGCCGGGCACGGCGCTCGGCGGCCGCGAGCTCCGCTTCATCGGTAACGCTGGCGTCAGCCGCAACGAGCTCGACACGATGATCGTGCAGTGGAACATGACCGATTACGGCTGGATGGACCACGACGCGCTTGCCGGCAGCTTGCGGGCCTTCTATCGGCAGCAGGGCTTCCTGAACGCGCAGGTGTCGGTCGATGCCCCAATCGTCGAAGACGGGCGGGCGGTCCTGCCGATCAAGATCGACGAAGGCGCACGCTCGACGATTGGCGAGATCCAGTGGTCCGGCGTGTCGGACGGCCATCGAACCGCGGCCGAGCGCGCGGCAGGGATCGCGCAGGGCGGACCCTACACCCTGTCGCTGGTCGAGGCGGCACGCGACCGCGTCGATCGTTTCTATCGACGTCTCGGCTACAACAGCGTTCAGGTCGGCGCGACCGCGGCACCGGCAAACGACGCAGGACAAGTGGGCGTCAGCATCACGGTGACCGAAGGGCTGAAGCAGGTGTTGCAGGACGTGCAGACCGTCGGCGCGACCCGGACACGCCAGGGCGTCGTCCGCCGGGCGCTGCACCTGCGGATCGGCCAGCCGGTCAACCTCGAGGAATGGTCGCTGGCTCGCAAGCGGCTGTACGACACCAACGTGTTCCGTTCGGTGGACATCCAGCCGGTGCCGCTCGGCGATCCGGTCGACGGCATCCAGCAGGTGCAGGCGCGGGTTTCGGTGGAGGAGTACCCGCCCTGGCGCTTCCGCTACGGGCTCCAGGCCGATCGCGAGCACGGCGACGGCGGGGCCAGCGATACGACCGACATCACGCTCGGCGGCGTCGCCGAGATTCGCAACCAGAACCTGTTCGGCCGGGCGATCACCGGCGGCGCGGCCGGCCTGTTCGCGCGTGACCTGCAGCGGGCGCAGGCGTTCCTGCAGACCGCCAGCTTCTTCGGTCTGCCGCTCCGCTCCGGCGTCTTCTTCTCGAACTCGAGCGAGAACGTCCGGCTGGACCAGCTCCTGCTCTACAAGGAAGACAAGCAGGTCCTGACCTTCGAGCAGCGCTACCGGCGGCGGCGTGGCCTCGAGCTGACCTACGGCTATCGCTACGAGCACGTGCACGACTTCGACCCGGATCCCATTCCGGATGACCCGTTCCCGCTTGATGTTTTCACCAACGTGGGCAAGCTGCGCACGGCGCTGTTGTGGGATCGGCGCCCCGAGCCGGTGAACCCGACGTCAGGCACGTTCACGTCGATTTCCTACGAACGCGCCGCGGGCTGGCTGGGCGGCGATTCGCGCTACGGCCGCGTCCTGCTCCAGCAGTTCGCCTTCCGGACGGTCGGTCCGGTCGTTCTCGCCGGGCGTTTCATCGGCGGCGACTTCACTGGCCTGCCCGATGTCGATCTGTTCCTTGCGGGCGGCGGAACCTCGGTCCGCGGTTACGGGGAGAACTCGCTGGGCCCGCGCTCGCCAGGCGGAATCATCGCCGGTGGCACGTCGCTCCTCATCCTCAACCAGGAAGTGCGGTTCCCGGTCAGAGGCTGGGTGCGCGGCGTCGGGTTCGTCGATATCGGAAACACGTTCGGGCCAACCTATCCGTTCTCTTGGGGCGAGCTGAAGTTCGGTTACGGGGCCGGCCTGCGCCTGAGCTCACCGATCGGCCTCCTGCGGCTTGATTTCGGTATCCCCGGCTCGACCATCCCCAACTCCGGGCGCCAGCCGAACCAACTGGGGAGCGGGCGCTTCTACTTCGGGTTAGGGCACATCTTCTAACCAGGTGCGACAGGTGCGACGGGTGCGACGGGGCGGTGCGACGAGTGCGACAGGTGCGACGCTGCGGCACGTTCGGGCTGGAACGCGCTTTGCTCCCTGATCCGCACGCATGAGCCGCGACAGTCGTCGCGTCGAGATCACCACCGGGACTTTTCTGCGGGGGCTGGCGGTCGTTACCGCCGTGTGGCTGTGGTTCCGCCTCTGGCAGTGGGCACTGGTCTTCCTCGTCGGCGCGTTCCTCGCGGTGGCGCTCGAGCCGGTAGTGCGGTGGCTGGAAGAGCGGCGGCTCCGGCGCGGATTCACGGCGCCGGCGATCGTCCTGCTTGGCGCAGCGGCTCTTGCTGCGTTGCTCTACCTGTCGGGCGCATCGTTGTCGGATGAGTCGCGCCTGCTCACCTCGCGAATCAGGGAGACACAGGACGCGCTCGTCGCCCGTCTGCCGCCGGAGATCGCCAGCCAGCTGTCCGGCTACGAAGGCCTCGGTTCGCAGCTGTCGCAGCTCGGCAGAATGCTGATCGGCGGGCTGGCGGCGCTGGTCGTCGCCCTTGTGGTCGCCATGTACCTCCTGATCGACGGA
>DATJFF010000189.1:0-42974 GCA_035495795.1 Vicinamibacterales bacterium | reverse complement strand
ATTCGCGAAAACGTCAAGGACGTGCGCGGCCACATCATCTTCGGCGGTCTGATGGCGGTCCTGATCATCTTCATCTTCATGCGCGACTGGCGCTCGACGCTGATCTCGGCGCTCGCGCTGCCGACGTCGGTGATCGCCACGTTCTTCTTCATGTACGTGATCGGCTTCACCATCAACATGATGACGCTGATGGCGCTGTCGCTGGTCATCGGCATCCTCATCGACGATGCGGTGGTGGTCCGCGAGAACATTTACCGGCACATGGAGCACGGCGAGGACCCGGTGACGGCGGCCCAGCGCGGCACCTCGGAGATCGGCCTCGCGGTGATGGCGACAACCTTCACGATCCTGGCGGTGTTCCTGCCGGTCGGCTTCATGACCGGCATCGTCGGCCAGTTCTTCAAGTCATTCGCCTTGACGATCGCTTTCGCGGTCTTCATGTCGCTGCTGATCGCGTTCACGCTCGACCCGATGCTTTCGTCCAGGTTCGTGCGCTTCGTGCCGCCCGAGGAGCGGACCCGGACCCGCATGGGACGGCTGCTCGAGAAGTGGGGAGCCTTCTACGATCGGGTCGACCAGAAGTACCACACCGTGCTCGGCTGGGCGGTGCGGCGTCCGTGGACGGTGGTGGCAGTGGCCATCCTGGTGTTCGCCGGCAGCCTGTCCACGCTCAAGGTGATGGGCACGGAGTTCGTGCCGGCCGAAGACCGCGGCGAGTTCGTGGTCAACATCGAAGCGCCGCCCGGGACGTCCTTCGAGCAGTCGGTGGAGTACGTCGGACAGGTCGAGTCGGTGGTGCGGCAGGAGCGTGAAGTGCGCCAGGTCTTCTCCACCGTCGGGCTGGAGGGCGATCCGCTGAAGGCGAACCTGCGCATCAAGCTGACGAAGAAGTTCGAACGCGAGCGCAAGCTGCCTGCCATCAAGGCCGACATGCGTGAGCGGCTGCGTGCGATCCCGCTGCTCAAGATGACGGTGGCCGATCCCGAGTTCATGCAGGGAGCGCCGTCCGAGGCGCCGCTCAACGTCTACCTGCGCGGCGACGACATGGCCGCGCTGACGCGCCTGAACGACGAGGTCGTCGAAAAGATCAAGCAGGTGCCCGGCGCCGTGGACGTGGACAGCTCGCTCGAGAGCGGCCAGCCGGAGATGGTGGCGCACGTCAACCGGGCCCTGGCTGCCGACATGGGCTTCGATGTCGGCACGGTGGCCATGCAGCTTCGCGGCATGGTCGAGGGCGTCGTGCCGACGCGGCTGCGCGAGGGCGACAAGGAATACGACATCAGAATTCGACTCGCGCCGGAGTTCCGGAACGACTTCCAGACCATCGCCCGCACCCCGCTCTACTCGCCCAAGGGGGCGCTGGTTCGTACCGCCGACATTGTCCGGATGGAGCCGGGCGTCGGCCCGACGAACATCCAGCGCGAAGCGCGGCGCCGCCAGGCGAAGATCGGCATCGAGCTCGAGGGGCGGGCCCTCGGCGATGTCACGAACGACGTGGCCAAGGTGATGGCCGGCGTCACGCTGCCGGCGAACTTCGAATGGGGCTTTGCCGGCGACGTCGAGCTGATGCAGGAGTCGGCGGCCGCGATGGGCCTGGCCCTGGTCCTCGCAGTGGCGTTCATCTACATCGTGCTCGCGTCGCAGTTCGAGTCGTTCCTCGAGCCGATGCTGATCATGCTCTCGCTGCCGCTGGCCATCGTCGGCGCGCTGCTCGCGATCCTGCTGACCGGGAACAATCTCGGGATGCCGGCGATGATCGGGATGGTGATGCTGATGGGCCTCGTCACCAAGAACGCGATTCTGCTCATCGACCTGACCAACCAGTACGTGCGCGAAGGCCTGTCGGTCGAGGCCGCCATCCTCAAGGCCGGTCCGGTCCGGCTGCGGCCGATCCTGATGACCACGCTGGCGATGATTCTCGGCATGCTGCCCTCCGCGCTCGGACGCGGTGAAGGCGGCGAGTTCCGGGCGCCGATCTCGATCGCGACGATCGGCGGTCTCATCACCTCGACGGGCCTGACGCTGGTGGTCGTGCCGGTGGCTTACCTGCTGCTCGCCCGTGTGCTGGCTCGGGTCCAGGCCTGGCGCACGCAGCCGTCGCCGAAGCTGGCCCCGGCCGCGCGCATTGCTGGAATCCTGCTGGTGCTCGCGCTGGTCGGGTGGTTCCTCTCGGCGACCAACGCGTTCGCGCAGGGCGCAACACGCTCGCTCTCAGATCGGCCGACCGCGGCGCAGGGCGCGCTGGCCCTGACGTTCGATCAGGCCGTCGAACGGGCCCTCACCGCTAACCAGGCACTGAAGGTCGATCAGGAGCGGGTACGAGAGAACCAGGCCCACGTGGCGGAGGCCAAGACGAACTACCTGCCGCAGGTAAACTTCAGCTACCTGTACACCCCATCGCAGAAGTTCCCGCTGATCCGGATTCCGGCGGGCATCTTCGGCCCGAACGAGACCACGTTCCAGGCGAACTTCCAGCGGCAAAACATCCTCGGCTTCGACATCAACCAGCCGATCTATACGGGCGGACGGCTGCGCAATACGCAGGCGATCCAGGAGTCGGGCCTCGATGCGGCGCGCCTCGAGATGGAGCGCAGCCGGCAGGACCTGCAGTACCGCGTCGTGGAGGTGTTCTACAACGCCCTGCTGAAGCAGCAGGGTGTGGGCGTCACCGACGAGCAGATTCGCCTGTCGGAGACGCAACTCGCGCTGGCCAAGGCGCGCTACGACGCCGGGACGGTGGCGCGCCTCGACGTGCTGCAGGCCGAAGTGCAGCTCGCCAACTCCCGGGCTCGCCGGATCCAGATGAGGGCAGAAGTGGACGCCGCGCTGCAGGCCGTCCGAACCGTGCTCTCGCTGCCGCAGGGCCAGTCGCTGACCCTGGTCGGCAACCTCGACGAAGGCCGCGAGATTCCAGGACGCGAGGTTCTCGATCTCGCGCTCCCCTCCCGGCCCGACCTGCAGGCGTTCAATGCGCGCCGGGACCAGGCCGAGTTCTCGGCTCGGCTCGCCGACGGCCAGTGGAAGCCGTCGCTCGCCTTCCGCGGCTCACTGCAGTACCAGGAGGACTCGTTCGGGTCGGTGTTGAGCAACGAGAACCAGAACTACACGTTCGGCCTCGCCATCCAGATGCCGCTGATGGCCGCACCCGGCGCGGCGGCGCGCAAGTCCGCGGCAATGTCGCAGAAACGCCAGGCAGAGTACGGACTGGGGGCTTCCACCGATCAGGCCCGGCTGGAGCTGGAGACTGCCTGGACGACGCTGCAGGCCGCTGCCGAAGTCGTATCGACGCAGGAGAAGGCCCTCGACCTGGCGCGCGAGAGCGTTCAGATCGCGCAGGTCTCGTACGAGAACGGCGTCATCACCTCGGCCGAGCTCAACGACGCGCAGGTCCGCATGCTCGAAACCGAATGGAATCTGCTCCAGGCCAAGTACGCCAAGATCGTCGCCGCCGCGCGGGCGAAGGTCGCCGCCGGGGTCGATTAAGCCGGCCGCGCGTGTCAGGCTTTAGGCTTTAGCCTTCAGGCTTTAGGCCTGTCACGCATGTCACGCTGAATTTCGTCCTTCGTGATCCGCCTGCAGTCCGACAACAGCTTTGCCTAAAGCCTAGAGCCCAGAGCCTAGAGCCTGCTTGGTGAGCCGCCCGAAGTGCTTTTCGTAGCGGACCGCGAACTCCTCCCACGAGTACGCGTGATACGTGCCTCCGAGGTGTTCGAGCGCGTAGGTGGCAGCGACGCTGCCGAAGCGGGCGCAGGTGGTGTAATCGCGGGCGGTGGCCAGGCCCTTCATGAAGCCGCCGCGGAACGCATCGCCGACGCCGGTCGGGTCTTCGATCCGCTCGGGCACCACCGCGGGCACGTCCACTGAGTCGTCCTTCGTCATCACGGTGCAGCCATGCTCGCCCTTCGTGACGACCAGCAGCGTGACTTCATTCAGGACGTCGCGTTCGCTCATCCCTGTTTTCTGGCGAATCAGCTCGAACTCGTAGTCGTTGCAGATCACCATGAAGGCGCCGGTGATGCCGTCCTTCAGCTGGTCGCCAGCCATTCGCGCGCACTGCTGGCCGGGATCCCAGATGTACTTGATACCCATGGTGCTGCACTCTTCTGCGTACTGCACCATGGCGTCCGGATCGTTGGGCGAGACGATCACCAGCGCGTCGCCGTCAAGGCTCGGGACGTCACGGAACGAGAGCTCCGCGGCGTTGGCCATGGCCCCGGTATAGAAGGATGCAATTTGGTTGTTGTGCTGGTCGGTGCTGCAGAAGAAGGAGGCGCAGAACTTCCCCTCGACCGTCTTCACCAGCGACGTGTCGATGCCCGCCGTCTCCATCCAGTGCTTGTAGTCGCTGAAGTCTTGTCCGGCCGTGGCCATCAGCCTCGGCCGCTCGCCGAGCAGCGCCAGCGTGTAGGCGATGTTCGGCGCGCATCCGCCGCGGCGTTTGTCCATCGAGTCCACCAGGAAGCTGAGCGACACCCGGTTCATGTGCTCGGGCAGGAAGTGCTCGGTGAACCGTCCGGGGAACGACATCAGGTAATCGAACGCGATGGAACCAGTGACGATGAGCTGCATGGTCGGATGTCAGGAGACAGGGGTCAGGAGTTAGGAGATAGGAGTTAGGAACCAGGAGTCAAAAGCTACTTGACGTACTTGCTGATGATGGGCGCCAGGTCGCGTTTCACTTGATTTGGGATAACGCTCGGGTGCGTGATCAGCGCGGTCTTCAGAGCGGAATGGGCTGGGACGCGTTGGCCGACGTCGAGCCGCTCCACCGTTCCGGCGATCACCTGCTGCGCCGTCGTCGCGTTCTTCGTCAGGTGCTCGATGATCATCTCGACGGTCACCGAGTCGTGATCCGGGTGCCAGCAGTCGTAGTCGGTCACCAGCGCCATGGTCGAATAGGCAATCTCAGCCTCGAGTGCGAGCTTGGCTTCCTGGAGGTTCGTCATCCCGATGATGTCCGCACCCCACTGGCGGTACAGCTTCGATTCGGCCAGGGTCGAGAACTGCGGCCCCTCCATGCAGACGTAAGTGCCGCCCTCGTGCACTCGTGCCCCGAGACCGCGCGCGACCTCGGCCGCCAGCTTCGACAGCGGTCCGCAGAGCGGGTGTGCGAACCCCACATGGGCCACGATCCCATTCCCGAAAAACGTACTGATCCGGCCGCGCGTGCGATCGATGAATTGATCCGGGAAGACGATGTCCTGCGGCCGGTACTGCTCCTGGAGCGATCCGACCGCGCTTGCCGACAGGATCCAGTCGGCGCCGAGTTGCTTGAAGCCGAAGATGTTGGCCCGGTAGTTCAGCTCCGACGGCGAGAACCGGTGACCGACTCCGTGGCGTGCCAGGAACGCGACGCGCTTACCGCGCAGCGTCCCGAGAATGTACGGCCCTGACGGATCGCCGAATGGCGTGGTCAGCAGGCGCTCTTCGCGATCGGTCAGCTCGGCCATGTCATACAGGCCCGAGCCGCCAATGATGCCGATCTGCACAGACATGTCTGAGGGTCCTTAAAGGATGCGTTCCACGCGCCGGCGGCCGCCTGCCTCGCGCAGGATGCCAGCCGCCAGCGAGGGGTCGTGCTCGAAGAAGATCAGGTACTCGCGATCGACGGCTTCGCGCGCGAAGGCTCGCTTGAACGCGAGCGTGTCCATTGGATACAGGTCGTAACCCATTACCCATGGATCCGGCACGTGCACCGAGGTCGGATACATGTCGGCGGCGAAGACCGCCGTCCGCCCGGCGGATTCGATCATCACCACCTGGTGGTGCGCGGTGTGTCCTCCGCTGCGCCGATACCGCACGCCTGGGGCGACCTCCGCGCCATCCTCGACCAGGGTGAGCACGCCCGCGTCCTGGAGCGGCACGAAGTTCTCGGCCAGGTAGCTGGCGCGATTCCGCTCGTGCGGATGCGTCGCGTCTTCCCATTCCTGGCGATGGGCGATGTACCGGGCTCGCGGAAATCGCGGCACGATCCGCCCGTCCCCGGAGCGAGCGGTGAAGCCGCCGACGTGATCGAAATGCAGATGGCTCGCAACGACGATGTCGATCTCCTCGGGCGATACGCCGGCCTCGGCGAGCGCGTGATCGAGATGGTAGGCGCGCTCCAGCCCGTAAATGTCGGCGCTCTTCGCGTCCATCTTGTCGCCGCATCCCGCGTCGATCAGCACCGTCTGGTCGCCGCGAACGAGCAATGGCCGCATCCCGAGCGGAATCCGGTTCCGGTCATCGGGCGGCAGGCGCGTCTCCCACAACGTCCGCGGCACCACGCCGAACATCGCGCCGCCATCGAGTCGAATGAAGCCGTCGGACAGGCTGACGAGCTCGAGGTCGCCCAGGGACTGCCTGACCGGCGTGTGGAACCGCGATACCGCCGGCGCCGGCTCCTTGAGTTCGACCAGGACGCCGTGCGCGGCCGAGGGGTGAATGAAGGCCACCCGCGCGCCTTCGGCGCCAGGCCTGGCGACGCGGTCGATCAGGCGAACGCCGCGAGCCTCGAGATCGGCCAACGCCGCGTCGATGTCCTCAACCCGCAGCGCCACGTGGTGCAGACCTGCGCCGCGCTTCTCCACGAACTTCGCGATCGCCGATTCCGGCCCGGTGGCCTCGAGCATTTCGAGCGATGACGGCCCCATGTGAAGGAAGTGGGCGCGCACGTTCTGGCTGGCGACCTCCTCCGGCGGCTCGACATGCAGTCCGAGCACGTCCCGGAAGAACGTGAGCGAGCGCTCGAGATCCGAGACCGCGATGCCGACGTGATCCAGCCAGGCTTTCACAGCGACTTCAGGCTCCGTCCCAGAAGCGCTTCGGCGGCCGAATAGGGATCGAGCTCCCGCGCCGCGATCCGCTCGACGAGCGCGTCGAATTCCCCCTCGGCGAGCAGCCGGCGCTCGACGAACTCGAGGTAGCGATGAGTGAGCAGATCGCGCAAACGAAACTGATTGCGCGCTTTCAGACGCCGGACCCGCGTGCCTTCCGAACGGGCGCGAAAGGCCTGAACCGTCTGCCACAACTCCGCAATGCCCCGTCCGGTGGTTGCCTCGGTCTTGACGATCGGCGGGCGCCACTCGCCTTCGCCAAAACTCTGGAGCGAAAGGTTCGACTCGATGGCCGTGACCACGCGATCTGCACCCTCGCGGTCGGCCTTGTTCACCACGAAGATGTCGGCGATCTCCATGATGCCCGCCTTCAGCGCCTGCACGTCGTCGCCGGTTCCAGGCACGAGCACCACGATCGAGATGTCGGCGGTGCGGACGATGTCCACTTCGTCCTGGCCGACGCCAACCGTCTCGATGATGACAAGGCTCTTGCCGGCGGCGTCGAGGACCAACGCGACGTCGCCGGTCGCGCGCGCAAGCCCGCCGAGGTGTCCGCGTGTCGCCATCGAGCGGATGAACACGTCGGGGTCCTCGGAGTGCGCCTGCATCCGAAGCCGATCCCCCAGAATGGCGCCACCGGTGAAGGGGCTGGTCGGATCGACGGCAATCACGCCAATGGTGTCGCCGCCTTTGCGTGTCTCGGCAGTGAGTTTGTCGACGAGCGTGCTCTTGCCTGCCCCCGGCGGCCCGGTAACGCCGACCAGATAACTGCGACCGGTGTGCGGGAAGATGTCGCGGACGAGCGCCGCCGCGGCGTCCGCCTCGTCTTCGATGAGCGAGATGGCGCGCGCGATGGCGCGGGCGTCACCGCTGAGGACGCGCTCGGCGAGCGGCGCGGAAACAGGCACCTCAGGCAGCCAGAAGCTGACGGGCGATCACCAGCCGCTGGACCTCGCTGGTACCCTCGCCGATAGTGGTGAGCTTGACGTCGCGGAAGTACTTCTCGGCCGGGTAGTCCTTGACGAACCCGTAGCCGCCGAAGATCTGGACCCCGTCCTCGGAGGCACGGACCGCGATCTCGGAGGCATAGAGTTTGGCCATCGACGACTCGAGCGTCACCTTCCGCCCCTGGTCCTTCAGCCAGGCGGCCCGATAGGTGAGCAGCCGTGCGGCCTCGACTCGGGATGCGTTGTCGAGCAGCTTCCAGCGGATCGACTGAAACCCGCCGATCTTCTGTCCGAACTGCGCTCGATCGCCGGCGTAGGCGCGAGCGGCCTCGTAAGCTCCCTGCGCGAGCCCGACCGCAAGGGCGGCAATCCCGATGCGGCCGGCGTCGAGCACCTGCAGCGTCTGGACGAACCCCTGTCCCTCCTCGCCGATCATCTGACCGCCGGGCACGCGGCAGTTCTGCAGGATGACCTCGCAGGTTTCGCTGGCGCGCATCCCGAGCTTGTCTTCCTTCTTGCCGGCAAGCAGTCCCGGTGTGCCGCGCTCGACGATGAACGCGGAGATGCCTTTCGCGCCCTTGGCGCGATCGGTCACAGCCATGATCACGAGCGTGTCGGCCGACTTGCCGTGCGTGATGAAGGCCTTGCTGCCGTTCAGCACCCACTCGTCGCCGTCGCGCGCCGCGGTCGTGCGCATGGCAGCGGCATCGCTGCCGGAACTTGGCTCGGTCAGCCCCCAGGCGGCGAGGTGGCGGCCGCTAGCGAGCGGCGCCAGATATTGCTGCTTCTGCGCCTCGCTGCCGAACATCGCGATGTGCGCAGCCCCGAGGCCGTTGTGGGCGGCCACCGAGAGCGAGATGCTGGGATCGACGCGCGCGAGTTCCTCGATGCACAGGCAATACTCGAGGGCGGTCATGGCGGCGCCGCCGTACGCCTCGGGGAACTGCACTCCCATCAAGCCCAGCTCGGCCAGCTTCGGAAGCAGCTCGAGCGGAAAGTGCTGCGCGTTGTCCCACTCCATCACGTGCGGCCGGATTTCGCTCTCCGCGAACTCCCGCACGCTGCGGCGCAGCAGTTCCTGTTCCTCGGTCAGCCGGAAGTGCATCCCTATGAGCGTATCAGTAGAACACCGTCACGCGGAAGCTCCCCGAGTTGTCGTCCAGGAACTCGTCGTTGATCCCGAGCTGCAGGCGACCGCCGCTCCGCACGCGGATCGGCCCCTGCCCGGCGCCGATATAGAACACATCGCCGCCGACGCGACCGATGAGCGCGGCGCCCGGTCGATTTGGAATGGGACGCGCCTGGTTGAACGGCGAATTCCTCTCGCCTTGCGGACCATCTCGGCGATCGCGGCCCCACCGCACCTCGCCACTGGCCTGGACGGTGATCGTTTGTCCGGGGCTGAGGTCAATTCCAGTATCGGTCCAAGGCACGTTAGCGGCGACGCTGACCTGTCGCTCGCGCATGCCAGGCGCACGGTCGTATTCTCCCGGGATGCCCCAGCGACCGTTACTGCCGCCGGCGTAGTCGCCGCCCTCGTCGAACTCGATGCGCGAGACCTCCCGTCGGTCGATGCGGATCGTGCGAACGTTGCCACTCCGGTCCTGGAACTCGATAGTGGTGCCGCGTACGCTAATGAGGTCGCCGTCGATGCGTCGGCCGTTGCGCAGATAGAGGGTGTCAGCCGAGAGCGCCAGCGGTGTGGCTCCGACCAGCGCCGCCGTGAGCAACCAGCGTGTCGTGATAACCATGACGTCCTCCTGCGGTGTCAGATCCCGTGATCTGTCGGGGCCACCCCATGCGATCATGACCCTGTGCCGATTCGAGTGTGCATCAGCCGTGCCAGCCGGTTGGTCGCGTTGGTCCTGTTTGCGATCGTCGCAACTGCCCGCCCGGCCTTTGCGGATCTCACGGCATTTCTCGGCGTGACACCGACGCCCGAAAACCGGACCCTGCGCGGGTTTTCCGGCGGGTTCAGCGTGCTCATCGTCGGTTTCGAGTTCGAATACGCGAACACGCCCGAAGATGAGCTCGACCCGCTGCCCGGATTGAAGACCTGGTCGGGCAACGTGCTCGTCCAGACGCCGGTGGACGTCGGTGGAGTTCAACTCTACGGAACCGCCGGATTCGGCGCGTATCACGAAGAGCTCCGCAACGTCGGTGAAACGTCCAGCGCCGTGAACCTCGGCGGTGGCGCGAAGATCCACCTCGTCGGGCCCTTACGACTCCGGCTCGATTACCGTGTCTTCAACCTGCAAGGCACGCCGCGCTACGAGACCTACCATCGCTTCTACGTCGGCGCGAACCTGCGCTTCTGAAGCCTATTTCTTCCCCATCGTCGCGATCTCGGCGAGCGAGAGTCGCGTCGGCGCCCCGGCCAGTGCGGCTTTGTATTTGGCGAGGAGATCGGTGGGCGCTTCCTGCATCAGCTGATCGAGCCACAGCGACGGACGATAGTCGGTGTTGGGCACTGCCGGCACGATCGTGTGCACGTAGATGGCGTTTCCCTTCGCGTCGGGTTCCGCGGCTTTGAAGACACGCCAGCCCTCGGCGACCGCACGGCGTGCGGGATCGGCCGACTGAGCGAACGCTGCCTGGAGCGCGGTCATCACCGCCTCGTAGTCGGCAGCCTTGTCGGCCTTCACCGGGACCAGCAGCATTCCGACGCTGGTCGAGAACGTTGACGCGGCAGGGTCGGCGGGCTTCGTCGCCGGAGGGTTCTGCGGAGCCGGCGGCGCGTTCGGGTCGGCAGGTGCAGCTGGAGCCTGCGCGGGAGTCGAAGGAGGGGGCGGGCTGGGCGGTGCGGGCGCCTGGGAGAGTGCGACGCTGATCAGGAGCCAGGCGGGCAGGAACACGGGATGGGATGAGCGGGCGTCCGCGGCACATCCGCCGCCGGACGCCCGCGCGGAGCTACGGAACCTTGTTCAGCGCGGTAATCGCCCGGCCGGCAAAGGCTTCCTTGTACTTGTTGAACACGTCCTGTACCTCGGTCGGGAAGACCTCGGCGATGACGCGCGAGATGTCGTACTCCTCGTCCTTGACGACGGGATCGACGTAGAGGATGTAGACGGCGTTGCCCTGCGCCTGCTGCGTCGACTTGAAGAACTTCATTCCAGCCAGCTGCTGCTTCCGCGCGGGCTTCTCGCTCTTCCCCAGGGCTTCCTTGTACTTGGCGACAACGGACTCGAAGTCCGCGGTCTTGTCGGGCTTGATGAGGATCGTCATGACGACGGCATCACCCTCGAGCGGCAGGACCGGCTTGGCCGGCGCGTCCTGCGCGCGCGCGACGCCTGCGGTCCCCAGCAGGGCGCCAAGCGCCACTCCCGACACGACAACCTGAACACCTCGAAGCATTGAGCAGCCTCCTTCGCGAAAGGCGGTTACTTTACCGTACCTGCGTCGCCGATGAAAACCATCATGATCTCATTGGCGACCAGCATCCCCGGCCGGGTCAGAGCCAGGCGCGGCCCCTCGCGGTATTCAATCCACCCGGCCTCCGCAAACCGCTCCAGCTCCGGGCCGTAACGGTCCAGGACATCGACTTCATATAGCCGCCGCATCGCTTCGACATCGATGCCGTCCGAGAGTCGCAGCCCCATGAAAAGCCCTTCTTCGAGCCGCTCCTCGCGCGACAGCGTCCTGACGTCCACCCGCGGCGACGCCCCCGCCTGCATCCGGGTCACGTACTCCCCGGTCGCGGCGAGGTTGCGCCATCGTACACCGTCCCATGTGCTGTGTGCAGCACAGCCGAGGCCCAGCCACGAGCCGTCCTGCCAGTACTTCAGGTTGTGGCGAGACCGCCGGCCGGCCCGTGCGACGTTCGAGATCTCGTACTGCTCGTAGCCGGCGGCATCGAGCCGCGACAGCCCCTCGAGGTACATGTCCGCAGCGTCTTCCTCCGGCGCGACCGACCATCCGCCACGGGCCATGGCATCACGCAGCGGCGCGTTCGGATAGATCTCCAGGAGGTAGAGCGACGCGTGCTCGGGCGCGACCTCGATGAGCGCGTCGACCGAGGCGAGCCACTCCGCGACGCGCTGGCCCGGGAGCCACAGCATCAGGTCGAGGCTCACGTTATCGAAGCCGGCTGCGCGTGCCTCTCCGACGGCCGCCCGCGCCCTCGCCGCCGAGTGCAGCCGGCCGAGCCGCCGCAGTTCCGTGTCGTGGAACGATTGCACCCCGAAGCTGACGCGGTTGACGCCGGCGGCGCGGTAGCCGGCAAGCGACGCCTCCGACACGCCCTCCGGGTTGGCCTCGAGCGTCACCTCGGCGTCCGGCTGCACATCGAACGCATCGCGGCACGCTCGCAGAATCCGGCCGACTTCATCAGGCGAGAGCAGCGACGGCGTGCCGCCGCCGAAGAAGATTGTGTCAACGGGCGCACCGGACTCGGGAGCCGATTGGATTTCGCGAACAAGCGCATCGACGTAGAGCCGCTTGACCGCCTCATCGAGCAGCCCGCGCGTGAAATTGCAGTAGTTGCAAATCGCCGCGCAGAAAGGGATGTGGAGATAAAGACCGTGCATCTCGTGACGTCAGATCGATCGCCAGCTCACCAGATCACAAGATCGCCAGATTCAGCGAAGCCTCCTACCGCTTGGTCCCGGCGCGGCCGCCGGCCCAGGGAAGGTCGGCTGTGGCGCCTTCGCGGAGCCGGGCCCGAGCCATGCTCTTGCTTTTCGGCGGGAGCCCGGCGCCCCGGCGGAGGTTCTCGGGCGAGGCCGGCGATTCCTTCTGCCAGCGGTGAATCGAGTCGGGCGAAGGGTGCTGGCCGGTCTCGCGGATGTCGACGCCCTGCATTTCCACCCAGTCGCACATCTCGAGCAGGCGCGAACGGGTCCGGGCGCCGAGTTGGAAGATGAACGAGTTGGGCTCGGTGCTGTCCGGGGGATCGGCCAGGTTGCTGGTGAAGATGGTCGGGCGCCGCTCGTTGTAGCGGGTGTTGACCACCAGACCGAGCGTCTCCTGGACCCAGTCGGATGTCCGCTCGGCGCCAAGGTCGTCGAGCACCAGCAAATCGGCCTTGAGCACCGGCGCGAGGACGTCCATCTCGGTCTCCTCGACCGAGCGGTTGTAGGTGTCGCGCACCAGCCTCAACAGCTCCCGGGTCTCGAAGAAGTAGCCGCGTGCGCCCTTGTCGCGAATGGCGGCCTTCAGTATGCCAACCGCCAGGTGCGTCTTGCCCACGCCGTGCCGCCCGTACAACACCAGACCCCGATCGACGACCGGAAACGCGTCGACGAAGCCCCGCGCGAGCCGGTAGGCTTCGCGCTGCGAGTCGGTATCGGGCTCGAAGGTCGCCATCTCGCAGCGCAGATATCGGTGCGGCACCCGCGCCTCGCGCATGAGGCGGTCGACGACTGCGGCACGCCAGCAGTCGCACCGAACCACGCGTTCGACGCCGTCCTCCCCCACCACGCTTTTCCAGCGGGTGTCGTTGCAGATCGGGCAGACCATCGCGACGCCTCAGTTGAGGGAGCTGCGCACCGATCGCCGGCGCCGCAGTTTCTGTATGGCACGCGCCGACAGGCGCTCGACACGCGCCGGCGACATGCGCAGCCGGTCTCCAGTCTGAGCCACGCTGCGCGGTTCTCCGTCGATCAGCCCGAGCCGCAGTTCGAGCGCCCGGCGCTCCTGCGTCTCCAGCTCGAGGAGAGACTCGTTCAGCTCGGATGCGAGCGCGAGCCGGACCGGCTCTTCGCCTTCGTCGATCAGGAGCGATCCGATGTCGTCGAGGTCCAGTGAGTCCTCGTCCAGCGGATCGTCGTCCGTCTCCCGGCGCCAGGTCTCGTGCAGATGCCGGCGTTCTTCCGGGTGAGTCACGTCGGTGCGGGACTCGCCGGCGGGGCCGACGCTGCACGCGTGCTCGATAATCGCCCGCAACGCCGGACTGAGATACGCGGCCCGCGCGTCGGCATCCAGGCCGGGCGCCGCGAATGTCAGTTGTGACAAACGGTGCAGGATCCCCTGGCGCACCCACCAGAGCGCGTAGCTGGCAAAGCGGCCATCCCGCTCCGGGTGAAACCGGCGCGCGGCGTCGACCAGCGCCAGGTTGCCATCGTGCACGAGGTCGCCGAGCGACACGCCGAGATGCCGATACTTCTGCGCGTAACGAAGCACCAGCCCCAGTTGCGACGCCGCCAGCTGCGCGACAGCTTCGTTGTCGCGCCGGCGCGCGCGCTCGGCGAGCTGGCGCTCCTGGGCGCCGGTCAGTTCAGGGAAGCGGGCGATCTCGCGGAGGTAGGCGTCGAGGGATCGGGCCTCTGCGGCGAGCGATTCGAGCCAGCGCACGACAGCGATTGTAGCGGATCGCAACTCGGGGCCGAACGCCCTATTCACGCGCCTTCCGTTTGGTCGCGGCATCGGCTGGCGACGGCGCCGACTGCGCCTGCCGCGCCGACGCCTTCACCAGGTCGGTCGGCGACGACTTGACGAGCGCGGTGCCGAGCCGCTGCTCCCAGTCGTCGAGGCCGCGGGCCAGCTCGCGCTTGACGTACTCCATGAACTCGTTCACCTCGTGCTGCATCTGCTCCATCTTGCGCCGCATGTTGAGGATGATCTCGACGCCGGCGAGGTTCACGCCGAGATCGCGGGTCAGCGCCAGGATGGTTTCGAGCTGCTCGAGGTCTTCTTCCGAATAGAGTCGCGTGTTCCCATCGGTGCGCGATGGTTTGAGCAGCCCCTCCCGCTCGTAGAGGCGCAGCGTTTGCGGATGGATGTCGTACTTCTGCGCCACGGCGCTGATCATGAAGTATGCCTTGCCGGTGTGCTTGGCCATCAGGTTCGCACGCTTTCGCCGTTGATTCGGCCGAACTCCCGCAGCAGCTCCTTCGATCGTTCGTCCAGCATCCGCGGCAGCGTCAACCGGACTTCCACGACCAGGTCGCCGCGGCCGCCGTGCCGGGTCGGGACGCCGCGCTCGCGCAGCCGGAACCGCTGCCCCGACTGCGTGCCCGGCGGGATGCGCACGCGCGCCACGCCATCGGGCGTCGTCACGTCGATCTTCGCGCCGAGACCCGCTTCATGAATGGCTATCGGCAACACCATCCGGACATCGTCACCGTCGCGCTTGAACAGCTCGTGCGGTTCGACGTGCACGTCCAGGTACAGGTCACCAGGCGCGCCGCCGCGCACGCCGGCGTGTCCCTTCCCTGCCAGGCGCAGCCGCGCGCCGTCGGCAACTCCGGCCGGCACCGGGACGGCAATCGCCTCGGTTCGTGACGCCACACCCAGGCCGTGACACGCCGCGCACCGCTCCTGGCGCAAAATGCCGGTACCGGCGCAGCGCGGGCAATTCTTGGTGAACACCATGTGCCCGCGAACCGATCGAACGCTGCCGGTTCCCTCGCACGACACGCAGCTCGTCTCCGAGACACGCTGGAAACCCGACCCGGCGCACTCGTGACAGGCGTGATGTCTCGTCACCGTGACAACCCGCTCCGTGCCGCGCCACGCTTCCTCGAAGGTCACTTTGGCCTCGGCGTGAAGATCGGCCCCGTGCTCGGGCGCGACGAGCGGATCGACCCGCTTGGAGAACACCTCCTCGAACAGGTCACCGAACGTCGTGGTCCGCTCGGCATGCACCCGCGCCGAGAAGTCGAAGCCGGTGAAGCCGAACGACGAGGACGACGAAACGGTCGCTGCGATCTGTCCGGCGTCGTAGCGGCGGCGGCGATCCGGATCGATGAGCGTCTCGTACGCCTCGAGGACCTGGCGGAAGCGCACCGCGGCATCCCTGTCACCCGGGTTGATGTCCGGATGCCAGCGCCGCGCGAGCCGGCGATAAGCGCGCTTGATGTCGCCTTCCGTCGCCTCGCGCTGCACGCCGAGCAGGAGATACAGGTCCATAGGTTCTCGAGGTTCTCGAGGTTCTCAAGGTTCTCGGGGGTCTTGGGACTCTCGACTCCCGATGCCCGACTCCCGATCTGATCCCTACTTCTTGTCGTCCACCACCTCCGCGTCGATGACGTCAGCGTCCTTCACGCCCCCGTCGCCACTCGGATTGCTCTCGGCACCCGGCGTTCCAGCCTCGCCGCCAGGTGTGCCGCCCGGCGCCGACTGCGTGCGGTAGAGCGCCTCTGCGGCCTTGTGCTGCGCGGCGGTCAGCTTCTCCATCCCGCTCGTCATGGCAGCGGTATCGCCGGCGTCGATGGCCTTGCGCAGATCGGCCATTGCCGTTTCGATCTCCGCCTTGTCCGAGGCGGCCAGCTTGTCCCCGGCGTCCTTGAGCATGCGCTCGGCGCCGTAGATGGCCTGGTCGGCGCGGTTGCGCGTCTCGATCTCCTCGCGCCGCTTCTTGTCGTCCTCGGCGTGCGACTCCGCTTCCTTCATCATCCGGTCCACTTCGTCCTTGCTGAGACCCGACGAAGCGGTAATGGTGATCTTCTGCTCCTTCTGCGTGCCCAGGTCCTTCGCCGAGACGTTGACGATGCCGTTGGCGTCGATGTCGAAGGTGACCTCGATCTGCGGCACGCCACGCGGCGCCGACGGGATGCCGACCAGGTGGAAGCGGCCGAGCGTGCGATTGTCGCGCGCGAGCGGGCGCTCGCCCTGGACGACGTGCACTTCGACGCTCGTCTGGTTGTCGGCCGCGGTCGAGAACACTTCGCTCTTCCGCGTGGGAATCGTCGTGTTGCGTGCGATCAGCGTCGTCATCACCCCGCCGAGCGTCTCGATGCCGAGCGACAGCGGTGTGACGTCGAGGAGCAGCAGGTCCTTCACTTCCCCCGCGAGCACGCCAGCCTGGATCGCAGCGCCGACGGCAACCACCTCGTCGGGGTTCACGCCCTTGTGCGGCTCCTTGGCGAACAGTTCCTTGACGATCGCCTGGACGCGAGGAATGCGCGTCGATCCGCCGACCAGCACCACCTCGTCGATCTTCGACGCGTCCAACCCGGCGTCCTTGAGCGCCTGCTTGGTCGGGACGACGGTCTTCTGCAGCAGGTCGTCGACCAGCGACTCGAACTTGGCGCGCGTCAGCTTGCGGGTGAGATGCTTGGGGCCGGTCGCGTCGGCGGTGATGAACGGCAGGTTGATCTCCGTCTCCATCACCGACGACAGTTCCATCTTCGCCTTCTCGGCGGCCTCGCGGAGGCGCTGAAGCGCCATGCGGTCCTTGCCGAGGTCGATGCCTTCCTCCTTGCGGAACTCATCGATGATCCACTCGATGATCCGCTGGTCGAGGTTGTCGCCGCCGAGGTGCGTATCGCCGTTGGTCGACTTCACTTCGACAACGCCCTCGCCGACCTCGAGAATCGAGATGTCGAACGTGCCGCCGCCGAAGTCGTAGACGGCAATCGTCTCGTTGGATTTCTTGTCAAGCCCGTAGGCCAGGGCGGCAGCGGTCGGCTCGTTGACGATGCGCATCACCTCGAGGCCGGCAATCTGGCCGGCTTCCTTGGTCGCCTGCCGCTGCGCGTCGTTGAAGTACGCGGGAACGGTGATCACGGCCTTCGTGACCGGCTGCCCCAGGTAGTCCTCGGCCGCCTGCTTCAGCTTCTGCAGAATCATCGCGGAGATCTGGGGCGGCGCCAGTTCCTGGTTGCTGGCCTTGATGCGGACGTCACCGTTGCCGGCCCCGGCCACGATGTAGGGCACCATCTTCATTTCCTCGCTCACCTCGGTGAAGCGGCGCCCCATGAAGCGCTTGATCGAAAAGATGGTGTTCTCGGGATTGGTGACCGCCTGGCGCTTGGCCACCTGGCCGACCAGTCGCTCTCCGGTCTTGCTGAAGGCGACGATCGACGGCGTCAGCCGGCTCCCCTCCGCGTTCTGGATGACGGTGGGTTGATCGCCTTCCATGACCGCCACGACGGAGTTCGTGGTCCCGAGGTCGATTCCGATGATTTTGCTCATGCTCTTAGTATGAAATCTGAGTGACCGACAGTCAATGCCGAAGTCGCAGCGGAGCTCGATACCCGGCTCCAAGCTGTTGGTATACTGGCACTTGTCCGCTGTTCCCCGGCGGGGAAAGCAGCACACCCATGACCGTCGTCGTCCGCTTCGCCCGGCAGGCCGGCATAGTCGCGCTGTTCGTCGCCGCGGCCCTTGGCGGGACGCTCAGCGGCGTCCTCTTCGCCTACTCCGACGACCTGCCCGAGGTTTCCGCGCTCGACAATTACACGCCCAACACCATCACCCGCGTCCTCGGCCGCGACGGCGCGCTGGTCGGCGAGTTCGCGGTGGAGCGGCGCGTCGTGGTTCGTTACGACGACATTCCGCTGGTGCTGCGGCAGGCGATCCTCGCCGCGGAAGATTCCGGGTTCTTCGACCATGCAGGGCTGAGCATCTCGCGCATGATGCTCGCGCTCCTCCGCGACATTGTCTCGAGCGGCAATGTTCCTGGCGGCAGCACGCTCACCCAGCAGCTGGCCCGCAACCTGTTCCCGAAGACGATCGGCTTCGATCGCACGTGGGAGCGCAAGATCAAGGAAGCGCTCGTCTCGATCCAGATTGAGAAGCGGTACAGCAAGCCCGAGATCTTCTCGATGTACTGCAACCAGATCTACTTCGGGCACGGCGCATACGGCGTCGAAGCGGCGTCACAGCTGTATTTCCGCAAGCACCTCAAGGACCTCCAGCTCGAGGAAGCCGCGCTGATTGCCGGAATCATCCAGGCAAACGTGCGGCAGAGCCCGTACGTCAACCCGGAGGCGGCGAAGCGGCGCCGCAACTACGCGCTCGATCGAATGGCCAGCGAGGGATTCATCACAGCCGAACAGGCGAACGAGGCGAAGGCGAAGCCGATCGTGGTCACCGGCGAGCCCGGCGGCGACGGCAGCCCGGCCCCGTACTTCCTCGAGGAGGTCCGCAAGTATCTCGAGGCCAAGTACGGAGCAAAGGCCCTGTACGAGAGCGGCCTGACGGTCAGCACTCCTTTGGACCTCGAGCTCCAGCTGGCCGCCAATCGCGCCATCGACCGCGGCACTCGCCGTGCTGACAAGCGGCGCGGCGTCTTCCGCAAGCCGCAACGCAACGTCCTCGCCGAGAAGCACACGCTCGAAGGCTTTCGTCACGATCGGTGGGCCCGGCCGATGGCGGAGGGCGACATCGTTCCCGCCGTCGTGACATCCGTCTCCGACGGCACGGCCAAGGTCCGCATGGGCTCGCTGACCGCCGAGCTCAACAAGGCCGCCATCCAGTGGACCCGCAAGACCTCGGCGGCGGACCTCGTGAAGGTCGGCGATCTCGTCGACGTGGACCTCCTGAAGATCAATGCCGAAGCCGGCACGGCAACGGTCACCATCGAACAGCCGCCGGCGATCGAGGGCGCGCTCGTCGCCATCGACAACAAGACCGGTGAAGTGATCTCGATGGTTGGCGGCTTCAGCTTCAGCCGCAGCAAGTTCAACCGCGCGACCCAGGCGTTCCGTCAGATGGGCTCGACGGTGAAGCCGTTCCTCTACACCGCAGCCATCGATCGGGGGCTGACACCTACCACATTGATCGACGACGTGCCGACGACGTTCGATGCCGGCGCGGGACAACCGCCGTACACGCCCGGCAACTACGACCGCAAGTTCATGGGCACGATGACGCTGCGGCGCGCGCTCGAGCAGTCGCGGAACATTCCGGCCGTCAAGGTCATCGACATGCTCGGGCCGCCGCAGGTCGCCGCCTATGCGGCGCGCTTCGGGTTCAAGGAGCCGTTCCGCCCGTTCCTGTCGATGGCCCTCGGCGCGCAGGAAGCGACGCTGATCGACATGACCAGCGCCTACTCGGTGTTCCCCAACCACGGCATTCGGATGGTCCCGTATTCGGTGATCTCGATCACCGATCGCGAAGGGACCTTACTCGAGGAGAACCGCTCCACGCCTCGTGATGCCATCCGCGCCGACACCGCCTACGTGATGACCAACCTGCTTCGCGGCGTCGTTCTGCGCGGCACTGGCGCGGCCGCAAACGCGCTCGACTGGCCGCTCGCCGGCAAGACCGGCACGGTGGACGACTACACCGACGCGTGGTTCATCGGCTTCGATCCGAATGTGACGGTCGGCGTCTGGCTCGGACGTGACGAGAAGAAGCCGATCGGCCCGAACGAGACCGGCACCCTGGCCGCGCTCCCGATGTGGATCGAGTTCATGAAGAGCTACATCGAGCTGCGCGGCAACCGCGAGCAACCGCCGACCTTCGACCCGCCCGGCAACATTGTCTTCATGGCCGTGGACCGCAACAGCGGCGAGCCGGTGGCCGACGGCCAGGATGGGGCGATTACCGAGGCGTTCCTGTCTGGCACCCAGCCGCAGCGCGAGATGCGGTGAGCGCGGGCGAAGCTACTCATCGTCGTCTGCAGCCGGCGCGCCGAGCGTGCCGGTGGCTTTCTGCATCAAGTAAGTCTTGATGAACGGCTCGACGTCGCCGTCGAGGACCTTGTGGACCTGCCCTTCTTCGTACTTGGTCCGGTGGTCCTTGATCAGCTGATACGGCTGGAGCACGTAGCTGCGGATCTGCGAACCGAAGGCGATGTCCTTCTTGACGCCGCCGATGGTCTCGAGCTTGCTCTGCTGTTCTTTCACTTTCAGGTCGTAGAGCCGTGCCTTGAGCACCTTCATCGCGACGTCGCGATTCTTGTGCTGCGAGCGCTCGTTCTGGCACGACACGACGATGCCGGTCGGCAGGTGCGTAATCCGAACCGCCGAATCGGTGACGTTGACGTGCTGGCCGCCGGCGCCGCTCGATCGGTAGGTATCGATCCGCAAATCCTTTTCGGGGATGTCGATCTCGATGTCGTCGTCCATCTCCGGCCACACGTACACCGAGGCGAACGAGGTGTGGCGCCGAGCCGCCTGATCGAACGGTGAGATGCGAACCAGCCGGTGGACACCGGCTTCGGCGGCCATCAATCCGAACGCGTATTCGCCGGTCAACGTGAGCGTGACGCTCTTGAGCCCCGCTTCCTCACCGGGCTGGTAGTCGAGAATGCTGCGCTTGAAGCCGCGGCGCTCCGCCCACTTCAGGTACATGCGCAGCAGCATCTCGGCCCAGTCCTGCGACTCCGTGCCGCCGGCGCCGGGGTGAATGGTGACGATGGCGTTGGCGGCATCGTGCTCGCCGCTCAACATCTTCTTCACCTCGCCCGCATCGACCTCGGTCTCGAGGCCGTCGAGCGCCGACTTGAAATCCGCAGTGACGTCCTCGCCGGACTGCGCCCACTCGACCAGTACGGAGAGGTCATCAATCCGCCGTGCGAGCGAATTGCGGAGATCGACGTCCTCGCTGACGCGCTGGCGCCGGCGCAAGGCCACCTGGGCTTCGGCCTGGTTGTTCCAGAAATCCGGCGCGGCGACGCGCGCTTCGAGCCGGCTCAGTTCCTCGTCGAGTCGAGCGGCGTCAAAGATAGCTCCGGAGATCGGCGGCCCGCTTCAGCAGGTCGGTGGAGCGGCGAATCAGTTCATCGAGGACGAGGGCCATGGTCTCCTGAGGGACACCGCCAGGGCCAGCACCGTCAGGATGGCGCTGGCGTCGGCGACGCGGTCTCCCATTGTGGCATACAGCGTCTTCGCCTGCACGAAGCGCGCTTCGCCGACGACAACCGTCGTCTCGCCAAGGCGCGTCCGCGCGAGCACCCGGCCGTAGGGATCGACGATGCCGGTGATGCCGGTGTTGGCAGCGCGGACGAGATAGCGCCCCTGCTCGATCGCCCGCATCGTCGCCATCTCGAAGTGCTGAAACGGCGCCGACGACTCCCCGTACCACGCGTCGTTGGTGATCGTGGTGAGCAGTTCGCTGCCCTGCCGGACGGCTTCGCGCATCAGCGACGGGTACGTGACCTCGTAGCAGATCGCCGTGCTCGCCATGTGGCCGTTGACCGGCAGCATCGTGACCATCTGTCCTGGCGAGAAGTCGCTGACCGCCTCGACGAGCGGCTTGACGAAGAACAGCAGGTCCTTGAACGGCACGTATTCGCCGAACGGAACGAGGTGCATCTTCCGGTAGACCGCCGCCGTCGCGCCTCCGGTGTCGAGCATGAATGCGGCGTTGTAATACGTGTTCCGCGTACCCCGCTCGATCTCGTCGCTGCCGAAGAGCAGCGGCACCCCGGTGGACTCCACGAGGTTTCGAACCAGCGCCTGCCCGGTCGGCTGCTCATCGAACAGGAACGGCGTCGCCGATTCCGGCCACAGGACGAATTGCGCGCCCTCAGCGACCGCCTTGCGGGTCATCTGGATGTAGCGTTCGACGATCTGGCCTGCCTTCGCGCCGTTCCACTTGTCCACCTGCGCGACGTTGGCCTGGACGAGACCGACCTTGATCGGCGTGCCCGCCTCGACGAGCGTGTTAGCCGACAGGCGCATGCCGCCCCAGATGGAGGCGATGGCAATGATGGCAACGGTGGCGGCGAACGCGAGTCGCTGACGGCGCGGCCCGGACACGATCACGAGCGCGAACCCGGCGTTGACGAGCGCCACGAACAGCGACAACAGATAGACGCCGCCGAGGCTCGCCAACTGGGCGATTGGCAGCAGCGTGACCATGGTGTTGCCCAGCGGAATCCACGGGAAGCCGCCGAACATCCAGCCGCGCGCGTACTCCGCGGTCACCCAGGCGGCCGCGCCAAGCGGCAGCCCAACCCAGCCTAACTTGCGAATCAGATACCCGGTGATTCCCGCCGCCAGCGCCAGGTACAGCGACATGTAGAAGACCAGGAGCAGGGCTGTGATGACGGCGACTGGCCATGGCAGGCCGCCGAAGGTCTGGACCGTGGCGCCGGTCCAGTAGACAGTTCCGGCGAAGTGCACGCCTCCAGTGAGGAGTCCGAGCAGGAAGCCGCGGCGAAACGTCTGGCCAGGCAGAGCGTCGGCGCGCCCCCGCCAACCGCTCAACGCCACCCACAGCGGGACGAGCGCGATGAAACCGATAGCGCCGTACCCGTAACGCGGGAACGACAAGGCCAGCAGGACGCCGGCGATGAGGGCTAGCGAACGATCCAGGGGTCGAACTGCTCTTCCTTCTTCAGCTTCTGGGCGATGCGGTCTGCCTCGCGCGGTTCCTTGAACTTGCCGACCCGCACGCGGAAGAGCGCGGGCGCGCCGGGGGCTGGAGCCACGACGTAGGCGGTGTAGCCCTTGCCCACCAGCCGGTTGGCCAGCGCCTCGGCCTCGCCGCGGACGCGGAATGCCGACACCTGCACGGCCACGCCCGGACCTTGAGGCTCGGCGAGCGCCGGATTCGGCGGGGCCTCAGGCTTCTTCTCAGGCGCTGCCGCCTTCGCCGATGGCGCCGCAGGCGTGCTGCCGGCGCCCGACTTTGCTTCCTTGGCGGCGGCCGATGGTGGCGCTGCTGCAGGCGCGGGCGGCGCTGCCGCTGGTGGGTCGGGAGCCACCTGCTCCCCCTTGGGAGTCGGAGCGTCGGCGGCGGGCTTCAACTTCTCAATCGGCGGGTTGGCGCTCGAAAGAGTACCGGCGAACGTCGTGTTCTCTTTCGGCGTCGTCGGCACGCTGCCGTTCGCTACGGTTTCTGCCGCGGGCGGCGGCACCGGTTCGGGCCCTGCCGCCTCTACAGTAGCGCTTTCCGTGAACCCGCGATCGAGGCGCACCCCTCGGCCCACGAGGACACCACAGAGGAAGATCACGACCGACACCACGGTGACGGCCATGAACAGGAACACCAGCTGCTTGCCGTTCAGCTGAATCTCGTGGAACCCGTCGTCGTGTGTGGCACCAGCCATAAGCGTTTGATGCACATGATTTTACACCACTACGGCGGCGGCAGCAGCCCCTTCAGGCGGACGACGTCCGGAGACCGGGGATCCAGGGCCGCCGCCCGATCGAGCTCGGCTTTCGCGGCGGCAGGGTTTTCCACGGCGACGTAGGCCTCACCCAGAGCAGCGTGAGTTCGCGCGGTCGGCTCGCTCCACACGGCAATCTTGAGGGCCTGGACGGCGGCGTCCTCTTTCCCCTGGCGCAGGTAGAGACGGCCGAGCAGGAGGTGGGCTTCCGAGAGGTACGGCGAAAGATAAAGCGCTCGACGGAGCTCTTGCTCGGCTTCGTGGTCCTGTTCCCGTTCCAGGGCGCGCCGGCCTGCGTCCAGGTGAAAGGCTGCCAATGAGGCCTGTTCGCGCTGCCCGCTGGCGGTGATGATCGTGTCCACGCGCGCCGACGGCGCATCGAGCTGATCGTGAAGCCGTTCGAGCCCGCGCGGGATGAGCTCACCGCCGCCGCCGGCACGGCTCTCCCACTGCGCAAACCGTGACGACAGCTGCCGCGCCAGCTCCCGCTCGCGGCCTGCCTCGGCCGCCGCGCCGGTCTGCTGCAACGCCGCGCCGAGGACGAAATGCGCTTCGCCGTCGGCCGGATTCCTGCGGACCGACTCCCGAAGCCAATAGGCCGCGGCATTGGCGTCCTTGTCGAGCCAATACGCGTACCCGAGGTTGAAAAAGTAATCGCCCTGACCGGGATCGAGCTCGGTCGCCTGATTGAAGAAGGACGTTGCCTTGCCCGACTGCGGCGGCGAACCGCGCCGCAATTGCACGACGCCGATCGCATTTGCGACGACGGCGAGCGGCGCGCTGCTCTGCATGGTGCGCAGCACGCCATACGCCTCTTCGTCGCGCTTGAGGCGAATCAGCGACATCGCCGCGGCGAAGCGGCCCTCGCGCTCGAGACGGCTGCCCGTCCGGACGCCGTTGACGGCGTCGAGCGCGCGCTGATGTTCGCCCTGCTCGGTATGCAGTTCCCAGAGGGACAGCCGCACGGTGTCGTAGTCCGGCGCCGACCGCAATGCCCGATCGAAGAACGCTCGTTGCGTTGACGGAGTGTCGGCCACCAGTCCCTGGCTGTACAACTCGAAGGCGGCCACCGACGGCGGCGGCTGCCACGCAGTTACCGGGCCGCCGCTACCGGCTAGCCGGCCCGCGAGCGACGCCGTCAGCTGGAACAGCCCGCTGAGCGGTCCGCGTTCGGTCGCGTCCGGAGACAGACGGCCGCTATCGAGCTGAACCATGCGAGCCGTCACGACGAGATCGTCTGCGGACTGTTCGACACGGCCGACAATCACCGCGCTGGCGCCCACGGCTTGTCCGACCCTGACGGTTGACGCACGGCTCAGCGCCGCGGCAATCGGCAACTGCAGCCGATCGAACGCAGCCACGCGCTCGTCGCGGCCGACGACCTCGAACCCCGCCGCATCTACCGCGTCGGAGAGCAGCGTCGCCAGACCTTCGCGAAGCCAGAGCAGGCGCGGGTTCGCCTGCGGGTTCTCGAAGGGCAGGACTACGACGACGGCGCCAGGCGCAAGCTGCGCGTACGAGGGCCGTGGGACGAGGGTTAGTACGCCAAGGAGAAGAAGGGCACGTGCGATCAGGCGCGGTCGAGCACTCCCACCGTGGCCGGAGCCATGCCGCGCACGACCAGCCTCAGCCGGCAGCCTGGCGCCGATTCGTCCACGTCCACGAGCCCATCCACGCCGCATAGTCGCAGGCACTCAGTGTACGCCGATGCGTAGTACCGCCGCATCGGCATCGACGAGGGCTCCCTCAGGTAATCGAAAAGCGGCGACTTGATCTCGATGCTGCCCTGACCGTCCTTCAGATGGAGGACGACCTTGGAGCGGCTGATCGTCTCGAGGACGAGGGCGCGGCCGACTCCGAGCGCGGCGCGGACCCTCAGCGAGAACGGGAGCCGCTCCATGATTCGCTTCCGGAAGCCGGAGAGACTACCGAACGTCCACTCTGCGGCGCACACCCCTGCGTGTGCCACGATGACGCGATCGGCCGGAGGCTCCTCGCGTTGAACGAAGCTCAGGACGGCTCCGAGCGGCGCCAGGCCCATACGTCCATCGCGCATGCCCGTCGGACTCAGCCAGTTCTCGTAGAAATCGAGGCGCGTGGGCGAGACGTCGGCAATGCCCTGGTGCAGGCTGGCAATCAGCAGGCGGCCTATCCCGGCGTCAACCATGTCCCCGGTTCACTGTAGAATGCATGGTGCCCGCGGACATGGCCCGCATCGACCGACTTCGCGCGTAAAGCGTACCGCACCGCTAAGGTCGAGTCAACGAACGAACACGCATGATTCTGCCGCTCCACGAAGCACTCGAGGCGCGTGTGCGCGCGATTCTCGCCGAGAAGCACCAGATCGGCGAGGACGCCGGCGTAACCGTCGCGATCGAGACACCGCCGAACCGCACGCTCGGTGATCTGGGCACCCCTGTCGCCTTCGAGCTCGCGCGCCGCCTGCGTAAGGCGCCGCGGGCGATCGCGCAGGAGCTCGCCGCCGAGATGGGCGCGATTCCCGGCGTCGCACGCGTCGAAGCCGCGGCAAACGGTTACCTGAACGTCTTCCTGGATCGGCCGGCGTTTCTCTGCACTCGGCTGGGCCTGGCGGGAAGCCTCCCTGCCCAGGCGCCGCCCATTGGCAAGACCATCGTCGAACACACCGCGATCAATCCGAACAAGGCGGCACATATAGGCCACCTGCGCAACGCTGCGCTCGGCGACACGCTCGTGCGCGTGCTCCGCTTCAGCGGCACGCCGGTCGAAGTCCAGAACTACATCGACGACACCGGCGTTCAGGTCGCCGACGTTGTCGTCGGCTTCCAGGCGCTCGAGCCGAAGTCGCTCGATGAAATCAAAGCGCTCGCCGACACCACGCGATTCGACTACTACTGCTGGGACCTCTACGCACGCGTGACCGAGTGGTACGAGGCCGACACGGAGCGTCTCAAGGTCCGGGCCGAGGCGCTGCACGCCATCGAGCACGGCATCGAGCCGGCGGCCGCAATGGGCGCCTTCATCGCGGATCGCATCGTCCGCTGCCACCTCCAGACGATGGCCCGGCTCAACATCGATTACGAGCTGCTGACGTGGGAGGGCGACATCCTGCGCCTGAAGTTCTGGGCCCGCGCGTTCGAGGTTCTCAAAGAGCAGAACGCCGTGTTCCTCCAGACCGAGGGGCGGCTGGCCGGCTGCTGGGTGATGACGATCGACGAGGATCCGGCGGCACCGCGCGACGAGGCGGCCGAGGACGACCCGGAGCAGCGCGAGAAGGTGATCGTTCGTTCGAATGGAACCGTGACCTACGTTGGTAAGGACATGGCGTATCAGTTCTGGAAGTCCGGAATCCTCGGCCGCGACTTTCAGTACCGCCACTTTGCCTCACGGAGAAACGGTAACGCGCTCTGGGCGACGACCAGCCAGGCGGCGCTCGCCGAGGCCACTCACCCGCCGTTTGGCGGAGCGGCCGCCACCTACAACGTCATCGACGTCCGCCAGTCGTACCTGCAGAAGCTTCTCAAGCAGGCGCTGATCGCGGTCGGTCACCCCGCCGAATCCGAGCGGCTTCACCACTTCTCGTACGAGATGGTTGCGCTCTCACATGCGACCGCCCGCGAGCTCGGCTTCGCGCCGGCGCCCGATTCGGAGGAAGCGAAGAAACCGTTCGTCGAGGTGTCCGGCCGCAAGGGACTCGGCGTGAAGGCCGACGACCTGATCGATCGCGTCATCGAGAAGGCCCTCGCGGAAGTCGAACGCCGCCAACCCGAACTCGCCGATGCCGAGCGGCGCCGGATTGCGTCCGACATCGGCATCGCCGCGGTGCGCTACTTCCTGGTGAAGTACTCGCGGACCAAGGTCATCGCCTTCGACATCGACGAGGCTCTGAGCTTCGAGGGCGAAAGCGGACCGTACCTGCAGTACGCCGTCGTTCGAGCCAACAACATCTTCCAGAAGCTGCAGGAGCGCGAAGGTCGCGGCGAGCACGACCTCCTCACCGGGCTGCCGGCGCTGACGCCGGAGGCCCTGAACGGCGCCGACGGCGACCACGAGCTCTGGGCGCTGGTCCTCGAGGCGTCCCGTCTCGACGACATCGTCGGGCAGGTCATTCGGACGCTGGAATTCTCGGTGCTCGCCAAGTACGGCTTCGGACTCGCGCAGATGTTCAACGCCTTCTACCACCGTGCGCCGATCCTCAACGAGGAACGAGACGACGTCCGCCGCTGGCGCGCGGCCGGCGTCGTCTACTTCCGGCAGCAGCTGTCCCGCGTGCTCGACCTGATGGGCATCCGCGTGCCGCCCCGGATGTGATCGGAGAATCACCATGGCCCTGATTGCGGTCTCGCAGAACCGCCGTGTCACCGACTACCTGGAATCGGTGCGCCGCGCCGGCGGTGACCCCGTGGAAGTAGCCGACACGCACGAAGATCCCGCGTCGATCGTGGCCCGGGTCCGCGGCGTCATGCTCACCGGGGGGGGCGACGTGGACCCAGGCCTCTACGGCGAGACGCCGCACGCAACCTACGAACCGGCCGAACCAGGCCGCGACGCCTTCGAGATCGCGCTCGCCCGGGCCGCGGTCGCCGCCGGCATTCCGCTGCTCGCGATCTGCCGCGGCATGCAGGTGCTGAACGTGGCGATGGGCGGATCGCTCGTCCAGGACATCCCGTCAGAAGTTGCCGGCGCGCTCGATCACGCGATTCGCGAGCCGCGCTTCCACATCGCGCACGAGGTGTGGGTGAGCAAGGGCTCGATGCTCTGGACGATCATGCAGGACGACCTCGACGGCGAGAGCCTGAGCGTCAACAGCCGGCATCACCAGTCGGTGAAGAGGGTCGCCGAGGGATTCGAGGTGAGCGCCACCGCGCCCGACGGCGTGATCGAAGCCATCGAACGGCCGGCCAGCCGCTTCTGCATCGCCGTCCAATGGCACCCGGAGAACTTCTGGAGAACCGGGGAATTCAGGCCGCTCTTCGAGGGTTTCCTGCGAGCGGCGCGGGGAGAGAGTTAACCAATCAGGTCGAACACCACCACGCTTTCCACATGCGCGGTGTTCGGAAACAAATCGAAGAGCGCGAGCTCTGTCATCTCGTAGCCGGCCTCGACGATCGCCCTGGCGTCTCGCGCCAGTGTTGCGACGTCGCACGAGACGTAGACGATTCGCGGCGAGCGAAGTGCGATCGTGCCCTCGAGCCCACGGCGGGAGAGCCCGGTGCGCGGCGGGTCGAGCAGCACGGTGTGGGATCTTACGAGCCGTCGATCGCGCACGTAGTCCTCGACCGGCGCGTGCCGCGCCTGAATCAACCCACGCCAGGGGGCGCTGTTGCGGCGAAGCTCGGCGGCTGATAGCGGGTCACCCTCCACGGCCATCACCGGCGCCAGCCCGTGCGCCGCGGCAGCGATCGAGAACAGCCCGGCGCCGGCGTAGAGGTCGGTGACGCCACCGCCACTCCCCAACCGGTCGACGACGTGATTGACCAGTGTGTCGAGGAGGTACCGGTTGCCCTGGAAGAACGCCGACGCGCTCCGACTGACCGCCCACTCGCGTTCGCCGCGGACGAATCGATCCGTCACCCGCCCGTCGCCGCTCACGACATGGATGCGCGGCGAACGAGGGTGCGAGAACGAGATGCCCGTAATGCCGGGCACCGTCACGCTGCCGAGCCGGGCCGTGTCGGCATCGGCCCTTGCTTCGAGGTGTACGGCGCGCTCTGTCGCTTCGCGGTTCTCGGCCAGCTCGATGGCGAGCACATCGTCGGCGGTTGTTCCAAGCGCGAGGATCAGGGCATCGAGCGCTGCGTGGGTGTCAGGCCGGAGCTGCCGGGTGGACGCCGCATCGCACAGTGTGTGCGTCCCCTCGAGGAAGAACCCGATTCGCCGATCCTCGACGTGCAGCCGCGCCCGCATCCGGTATCCGTCGGCCGGTGACGGGAAGATGGCCGGCGGATCGATCGTCTGCCTGGCAAGCCGCGCGAAGCCGTCCTGGACGATCTGCTGCTTGATCGCGAGCTGCCGCTCGTAGCGGGCATGCGCCAGGACGCAGCCGCCGCATGGGTTTGGCTCACCGACGCGGTCCTCCGAGGGCTCGAGGACGCGCACCGTACGCGCAAAGCGCGTCCCCTGGCCGCTCCGCTCGACTCGCGCCACGACCAGCTCTCCCGGGAGCGCGCCGGCCACGAGCACGACCGCTCCGTCGGCGCGGGCCAGCATGCGGCCGCCCGCGACCGGCTTCTCGATTCGAAGCGTCAGGGTCTCGGGCGAGGCCTCGCTCACGCGCTGATCTCCGGCAGCCCCTGTTCCTCGCGAATGCGCCGGCGGACGACGGCACGACGAGCGTGGTGGTAGGCATCGTCGGTCATGCGCGACCGGAACGGCTCGAGCTCCCGGGCGGCCTCAGCGTCGTATTCGGCGCGCACACTCTCGGGCAGCAGGACCTCGAGCGCATCGATCAGCTGATTGTCAGCGGCCGCGAGTGTGTCAACGACTCGCTGCCGCTGTTCGCCCCGGGCGCGCTCGGACTCGTGCAGGAGCGGCTCGATGGTTCGAACCGCGGCGGCAAGCGCAGTGTCGGCTACGGCGCCCAGCTTGTCGCTGCCGCGCAGGACCGTCAGCCGCGCCAGGACCGATTCGATGTGGGCCCGCAGCGAGCGCCGGGCTCGAGGGGCGTCAGGGACCGGCTCCTCGACCGGCGTCGCCGTCTCCGCATCGGCACTCAGGACCGTCACGCCGACGGCGCGACGCCATTCGTCGAACGCGTCGAGCACGTCGGCCTCGCAGAACTCGATGCGAACCGGCCGTCGTCTCGGGCCCTTCCGATAGTAGCGCTCGAAGTACCGATCGACGCCGCGCAACGCCACGTTGAGCGGAATCCCCTGCTGCGCCCAGCTCGTGACCCGTTCGAACGCGGGTCCGGCGATGCGGATCAGGTGCCCGTCGTTCTTGCGGCAGAGATACGCTTCGATTTCGCGGCAGTAGTGGTCGATCACGAACAGGAGTCAGGAGTCAGGAGTTAGGAGTCAGGAGCCGGGCAACTCCCATTGCAACTCTCCGGCGATCACGCGTTCGACGGCCGTTGAGGTTCGAACAAGCAGCGCGCCCGAATCGTCGATCCCCGCCGTGACGCCCTGCACTTCGACACCATCCTTCACCCAGCGCACCGTCGCGCCGACCGCGAGCGGCGACGCGTCACGCCATCGCCGCAGGATATCACCAGCATCCCCACCATCGAGCGTCCGCAGCGCGTCGGCGAGGTGCTCGAGCACGGCGGCGAACACGCTGAAGCGCGGGACCTCGCGCGCGGCTTCGTTTTCGAGGTTGGTGGCTCGAAGCGCGACCTCGGGCGGGTACGCGGCCGGTGCGACGTTCACGCCCACCCCAATCACGACCGAGGCGTCCGGGGTTGAAAGATGGTGCCCTTCGGCCAGCAGACCTGCCAGCTTGCGTGAGCCGACCAGCAGATCGTTCGGCCACTTCAACTCGGCGCGGACACCGGTCGCCGCGGCAATACCGTCTCGAACTCCGACTCCGGCGGCAAGCGTGATCAGGTCGACGTGCCGGGCCGGCCGCGCGAGATAGGAGAAATAGAGGCCGGCACCTGGCGGAGAGCTCCACGCATGCCCGCGCCGTCCGCGGCCCGCGGTCTGCTGATCGGCAATAGCGATGCGTCCTGCGGCTGCGCCATCCGCGGCCGCCTCCGCAGCCACGTCCATCGTGGACTCGACCGTGTCGAACCACTGCACGTCGACCGACAGGTCTGGCCGGCGCGCCGCCAGTTGACTGAGAGCAGCCCGAAGCGCCAAAGGCAGGCCCGCCCGCCCCGACGATCCCGATCGCAGATCGCTCCCGATCAGCGTTGTATCTCCCGACTCCCGGACGGCGAAGCCGTCATCCCGGCTTCCGACACGTCTTAGACGCCCTCCAGCTCAAAGCTGATGTCCGCCGACGGCGCCGAGTGGGTCAGCGCGCCGACCGACACGAACTGGGCACCGGTTGTCGCCAGTTCGGGAATGCGGTCGAGCGTGATGCCGCCCGACAGCTCCACGACCGCCTTGTTACCAATCCGCTCCATGGCCTGGCGAATGTCATAGGTCGTGAAGTTGTCGAGCAGGATGCGCGGGGCGCCGGCCTGCAGCGCTTCGTCAACTTCCTCGAGCGACTCCACTTCCACTTCGACGCCAGATTCGTGACCGGCCGCCTGCGCTGCCTTCACGGCCGCGGCGATCCCGCCCCCCAGACGCTTGTGGTTGTCCTTGATCAGCACGCCGGCGTCGAGACGCTCTCGATGGTTGGTTCCACCGCCGCAACGGACGGCGTATTTTTCGAGGTCGCGCCATCCCGGCGTCGTCTTACGCGTGTCCAGCACGGTGATGCGGCCGGCGGCGGCGGTCACGAACTTGTCCGTCAGGGTCGCAATCCCGGACAACCGCTGAAGGATGTTGAGCGCCGTCCGTTCCCCGGTCAGCAGCGCCGACGCGCGGCCCGTCACCTCGGCGATTGCGTCGAGCGGCTGGACGTGCGCGCCATCGCCCCACCGCACCTCGACCACGACCTCGGGATCGAGCTGGCGGAACACTTCAGAGGCGACATCGAGTCCGGCCACGACAAGCGCAGACTTGGCCAGCAGGGTGCCGCGCGCTTTCGCCTGCTCGCCGACCGTCGCCTTCGTCGTCACATCGCCGGAGCCGATGTCCTCGGCGAGCGCCTCGCGAACCAGCTTCGCGTAGGTGTCGCGCCCGGGCGGATTCAGCGGCATTACCCCTCCGCCGGCTTGAGGGTGACGGCGACTGACGGCTCGCCGACTTCGAGCCGCAGCGAGCCGGCCCTCACTGCCGATTTCAAGTCGCGTTCGATATGACGAAGCGCTTCGACTTCTCCGTGCGGGCCGAAGTAGCGGACGGCCTGCACCTCGGTGCCGACTGAAAGCTTGAGGTCGGCCTTGGCCTTCCGGATATTTTCCAGTCCGACGGCGAGATTTCCGTAGGCCGCGCGCTCGCCGGTGTCATCGAGCGTCGTCCCCAACGCGTCGGCGGCCGTTGGCCATGGTGCCCGGTGAATCGAGCCGGTCTGCCACCAGGACCAGACTTCTTCGCAAGTGAAGGCGAGGTACGGCGCGAGCAGCCGCAGCAGCACCGACAACGCCCGGCGCATCGCCGTGGATGCCGACGCGGCGGCCTCAGGACCGTGATCGCCGTAGCGGCGAGACTTCACTGCCTCGATGTAGTTGTCGCAGAAGGCCCAGAAGAACGATTCGACGCGCTGGAGCGCCTTGGCGTAGTCGTACTGCTCCAGCTCGCGCGTGGTCTCGTCCACGAGCTCGGCCAGGCTCATCAGCATGCCGCGATCCAGCGTCTCGGTGATCTCACCGTCTGCTTGTTCCCCGGCAAGGACGAACTTCGAGACGTTCAGCAGCTTCATCGCCAGCTTGCGGCCAATCTTCATCTGACCGACGTCGAACGCCGTGTCCACGCCCGGACCGCCGCGGGCGGCCCAGTAGCGAACGCCGTCCGAGCCGTACTCCTGGAGCAGGCCGAGCGGCGTGACCACGTTGCCCTTCGACTTCGACATCTTCTTGCGGTCGGGATCCAGGACGAATCCCGAGATCGCCGCATGCGCCCACGGCAGCGAGCCGTTCTCGAGGTGCGCTCGCAGCACGCTCGAGAACAGCCACGTCCTGATGATGTCGTGCGCCTGCGGACGCAGGTCCATCGGGAACGTGTGCGCGAACACTTCGGAATCGTTCTCCCAGCGGGTGACGATCTGTGGCGTCACCGAGGACGTCGCCCACGTGTCCATCACGTCGGGATCGCCGACGAATCCTCCAGCCGCCCCGCGCTGAGCCGCGGTGTAACCGGGTGGCACGTCGGTGGAAGGATCGATCGGCAGGCTCGCCTCGTCGGGCACGATCGCGCCGCCGTAGTCGATGCTTCCGTCGGCCCGAACCGGATACCAGACCGGGAAGGGCACGCCGAAAAAGCGCTGGCGCGAAATGCACCAGTCGCCGGTCAGCCCGTTGACCCAGTTCTCGTAGCGCGCCCGCATGTATTCCGGGTGCCACTGCAGCCGCCGCCCGCGGTCGAGGAGCTGCTCGCGGAACTCGATCGTCTTGATGAACCACTGACGGCTCGTGATGATCTCGAGCGGCCGGTCGCCCTTCTCGTAGAACTTGACCGCGTGGGTGATCGGCTTCGGGTCGCCGGCGAGGTCACCGCTCTCGCGCAGCAACTCCACGATCTTCGCCTGGGCCTTCTTCGCGGACAGGCCGGCGAGCTGATCGTAAGCCTGCTGCGCGCGGACTGGGTCCTCGGACTCCCAGCCCGGTGTTCCCCACGTGACCGGGCCGAGCGTGCCGTTCGGCTGCACCACCGCACGCACCGGCAGCTTGAGCTCGCGCCACCAGGTGACGTCGGTGATGTCGCCGAAGGTGCAGATCATCGCGATTCCGCTTCCCTTCTCGGGGTCGGCCAGCGCGTGGGCCATCACCGGCACGCGAGCGCCGAACAGCGGCGTCGTCACATGAGAGCCGAACAGCGGCTTGTAGCGCTCGTCGTCGGGGTGCGCGACCAGTGCCACGCAAGCCGGAATCAGCTCCGGGCGCGTCGTCTCAATGGCGATCGAGCCAGCGCCGGCGGCCTTCGCGAAGTGGATACGATGATAGGCGCCAGGCTGTTCGCGATCCTCGAGCTCGGCCTGCGCGACTGCGGTCTTGAAGTCCACATCCCAGAGCGTCGGCGCCTCGAGCTGATACGCCAGGCCGCGACGCACCAGGCGGAGGAACATCATCTGCGAGATGCGCTGCTCGCGCTTGCCGATCGTGGCGTAGGTCATCGACCAGTCCACCGAGAGGCCGAGATAGCGCCACAGATGCTCGAACGCCTTCTCGTCCTCGGCGGTCAGCTTCGCGCACAGCTCGATGAAATTCGGGCGTGAGATCGAGATGGCGTGCTTGGGCGGCTGCGCCGGCGGCGTGAAGCTCGCGTCGTAGGGCAACGAGGGGTCGCAGCGCACGCCGAAGTAGTTCTGCACCCGCCGCTCGGTCGGCAGGCCGTTGTCGTCCCACCCCATCGGGTAGAACACTTCCTTGCCGAGCATCCGCTGGAACCGGGCGATCAGATCGGTGTGGGTGTACGAGAGGACGTGGCCGACGTGCAGGGAGCCGCTCACGGTCGGCGGCGGCGTGTCGATCGCATAAACCTGGTCGCGCGGACGCGAACGATCGAACCGGTAGATCCCCTGGGACTCCCAACGCGCGTTCCACTTCTGTTCCAGGCCCTCGAGGGCCGGCTTCTCCGGGACGGACATATCCAGTAATGGTAGCGCGACCAGCAGCGCCGCCGACGTCAGCGACGCACCGGTGAGGGGAACGCCCCAGGCCTCCGGTTATGCGCCGGCCCGGTTGCGAATACGCGCGATCTCCTCGCCGACCTGCCGTTCGGCGGTCTCGCGGACGATTGCCTGCACCTGGCTGCCGCCGTCTCCACGAACCGCTTCCACGATCGCTGCCGGCACCGCCGTGGCGACCGTCTCAGACAGCGAGCTGCGGATCGCTGCGTCGGCGACCTCCCGCACGGTCTCGCGAATCGCCGGCACCAGGCTCTCGCGCACCTGCTCGGTCACCGCGCCGGGCAGCGCATCTTTGACAGCGGCCTGCACGAGCTCCGCGACCATCGAGCGCATGTCGACGGCCATGGCCTGCAGTTCCGGGCGCAACCGCTCCACCACTCGCGCAGCCAGGTCGTCGAGCGCGGCGGGCGTCAGTTCGGCGGTGGCGGCCGCGATCTCGGGCGGCGCGGTCTGGCCTTGTTCGGCAGCAAGCAGCGATTCGAAGACGTCGGCCGCCGACGACGGCCGCGGCCGCGAGAAGATTCCGCTCCCCGGCCGGTGCGGGGTATCGGAAGGCCCGGCACTCGCTGCGGCCGGAGCCTCGAATGCAGCCTCGGATCGCCCGGGTGTCTCTCCGAGCAGTGCCGCCGAGGGCTTGTACGAAGTCTGAGGAGGATCGTCGGGGAACCAGTCGCGCGCGTCACCTGCCGGCACCGGCATGTCGTACGGCTCGGAGTCCTCGCCAGATGCCTCGCGGGCGGCGGCGTCCCCGGCCGCTTCCGCGGTCGAATCCGCCGGAGGCCACACCATTGGCGCGTCCCCTCGGGCGGACGCGTTGGTGGCTCCGGCACCAGCAGCAGACGACGGCGGCTCCCGCCTCTCCACGGCCGACTTATCGGCCTGCCGCGCCTCGGGCTCAGGCCTCCTGGCCACGGGCTTGACGTCGGAAGCAGTCACCAACCGGGCCGCCGGACCGGGAGGCGCGCCCTTGAGACCCAGCAGCTCTTTGACTCGACTGATCACGTGGCTCGGCTCGAATGGTTTTTCGAGGACGCCGTTCGCCCCCGAATCGTGGAGACGCTGCTCGTCGACCGGATCGGCGACACCCGCCAGCAGCAGGACGGGCACCGTGCTCAAGTGGGGCTGCTCCCGGACCCAGCGGGCCAGCTCGTAGCCGTCCACGCAAGGCATGTTCGTGTCGGCCAGGACGACATCCGGCCGTTCCTTGGCCATCCGGTTGATCGCGTCCTGACCGTCCTTGGCGACCACCACCCGGACCGGCTGATCGGCAAAGGTCAGCGACACCACCCGCTGGATGGTGAGGCTGTCGTCGGCGAGCAGCAGTGTCGGGGGCATCGACACGCGACTAACCTCTCAGCTCACTCGAGTGGAGCATCCACCCGCGTGCTGATGCGATCGAAACCGGCCAATCCGAGCGGGAGTTCGGGCTGATGGCATCTGCAACTCAGTGAACTGTGGGATTAGACCCGGGCGCGGGCGTTTCCGTTGATGAAATCGACGATCTGCTGCATCGGCGTGCCAGGGATGAAGATCCCCCGGATTCCCATCTCATTCAATTTCGGCACGTCCTGGTCGGGAATGATACCCCCGACGACCACTTGCACGTCATCGAGGCCTTTCTCTTTGAGAAGCTCCATCACCCGCGGGCAGATGTGCATGTGTGCGCCCGAGAGAATGGACAGGCCGATCACATCTGCATCTTCCTGCAATGCGGCGCTGACAATCTGCTCCGGCGTCTGCCGAAGGCCGGTGTAGATGACCTCCATGCCGGCATCGCGCAGGGCCCGGGCGATCACCTTGGCGCCCCGGTCGTGGCCGTCGAGCCCGGGCTTAGCGATGACGACCCTGATCTTCTGGCTCATATGACCGGTACTTCCTCATATTCTCCCCAGACCTCGCGGAGCGCGTCGCACATTTCTCCCACCGTTGCATAGGCGCGCACGCATTCCAGGAGGGGGGGCATCGTATTGTCGCGGCCGCGCGCTGCTTTGCGCAGGCCGTCGAGCGCCCGCTCCACGCGACCGTTGTCGCGGGTCTGCCTCAGCGCATCGAGCCTCGCCAGCTGGGTATCGGCCGTGCTGTCGTCGATGTAGAGGATCTCGATTGGCTTCTCGTCGGTCTGCAGGTAGTCGTTGACCCCGACGATGATCTTGTCGCGCCGCTCCACGGCCTGCTGGAACTGGTAGGAGGCTTCGGCGATTTCCTTCTGGGGGTATCCCAGCTCGATCGCTTCGACCATCCCGCCCATCCGATCGATGGTGTCCCAGTACTTGAGGGTGCCGAGCTCCATGTCCCGCGTCAGCTTCTCGACGAAGTAGGAGCCGCCCAGTGGATCGACGACGTTGGTGACGCCGCTCTCGTGGGCGATGATCTGCTGCGTGCGCAGCGCAATCGTCGCGGCTTCCTTAGTCGGCAGGGAGAGGGCCTCGTCGAGCGAGTTGGTGTGCAGTGAGTTGGTGCCGCCGAGCACCGCGGCCAGCGCCTGGAGCGCGGTCCGCACGACGTTGTTGTAGGGCTGCTGGGCGGTGAGCGAGACGCCGGCGGTCTGGGTGTGGAAGCGGAGCTGCCACGAGCGCGGGTGCTTCGCCCCGAACCGGTCGCGCATCGCTTCGGCCCACAGCTTTCGCGCCGCGCGGTACTTGGCGATCTCCTCGAAGAAGTCGCTGTGCGAGTTGAAGAAGAACGAGATACGCGGGACGAAGTCGTCGACCTTCAGCCCGGCATCGACGCCGTACTGCACGTACTCGAGGCCGTCCCGCAGCGTGAAGGCCAGCTCCTGCAGCGCCGTCGATCCCGCTTCGCGGATGTGGTACCCGCTCACCGAGATCGTGTTCCACTTCGGCACTTCCGCCGCGCAGAACGCGAAGATGTCGGTGATCAGCCGCATCGACGGGCGCGGCGGGAAGATGTACTCCTTCTGGGCGATGAATTCCTTGAGGATGTCGTTCTGGATCGTCCCCGAGATCTTCTTCCAGTCGGCGCCCTGCTTCTCCGCGACGACCAGGTACATCGCGAAGATCATCGGCGCCGGCGAGTTGATGGTCATGGAAGTGGTGATCTCGGCGAGCGAGATGCCGTCGAACAACCGCTCCATGTCGGCCAGCGAGGTGATGTTGACGCCGCACTTCCCCACTTCGCCGAGCGACAGCGGGTGATCCGGATCGCGGCCCATCAGCGTCGGCAGATCGAAGGCGACGCTCAGGCCGGTGCCGCCCGCGGCGATCAGGTCCTTGTATCGCTGATTCGTTTCCTCCGGCGTGCCGAACCCGGCAAACTGCCGCATCGTCCAGAGCTTGCCGCGGTAGCCGCTCGGGTGGATGCCGCGCACGTACGGGAAGTCGCCGGGGTTGCCGACGTCGCGCGCGTAGTCGCGATCGGCAATGTCGTCGGCGGTGTAAAGGCGGTCGATTGACTGGCCGGAAATCGTGGTGAAGGGACCCTTGCGCTCCGGGGACTTGGCGAGGGTCGGCTCGAGCGTCTCGCGCTCCCATCGCGACTTGCCGGTTTCCGCCGGATTGATGACACCCTTCATAACCTTCCCATTATACGGGCGGCTCCTGTGCGCTTGTGTCTGCAGCTGTCTTTCGACTGTGCCGCAGCGAGTCTGCGGCCTCTCGCGTCGATGCCCTAGACAAATGCCGTCAATGCGCAATTGACATTCCAGGCGGGACAACGCTACTGTGATTCGTTTGTTCTCGCGACAGGAGACGTATGGAGGGACACGGATCGGTATTTGGCGCAATGCTCCAGGAGTTCGAAGGCGCCGCCAAGATTCTGAACCTGGACAAGGGACTGTGGAAGATGCTGACGAACCCGAAGCGTCAGATCATCGTGTCCTGTCCCGTGCAGATGGACAACGGGGAGATCGAGGTCTTCACCGGGTACCGGGTTCAATACAACATCACGCTCGGGCCGGCCAAGGGCGGCATCCGCTACCACCCCGGCGTGACGCTCGACGAGGTCACGGCGCTGGCGGCGTGGATGACGTGGAAGTGCGCGGTGGCGCAGCTGCCCTTCGGCGGCGGTAAGGGCGGCGTCATCTGCGATCCCACCCGGATGTCGCGCCGCGAGCTCGAAGCGCTGACCCGCCGCTACTGCGCGGAGATCATCGACGCGATCGGCCCCGACAAGGACGTCCCCGCGCCCGACGTCAACACCAACGAACAGATCATGGCGTGGTTCTCCGACACCTACTCGATGCACGTCGGGCACACCTCCACCGCGGTCGTCACTGGCAAGCCGGTCGAGATGGGCGGCTCACTCGGCCGGCGCGAGGCCACCGGCCGCGGCGTAATGATCGTGGCGCGTGAGTCGGCCAAGCACCTCGGGTTCTCGCTGAAGGGCGCCAAGGTAGCGGTGCAGGGCTTCGGAAACGTCGGCGGCATCGCCGCGGAGCTGCTCGCCGAGCAGGGCGCGATCATCGTCGGCGTCACCGACTGGAAGGGCGGCGTCCACAACGCCAGGGGGCTCGACGCCAAGGCGCTCGCGGCCTACGTCTCGCAGCACCGCACCGTGGCCGGCTTCAACGGCGGTGAGGTCCTCAGGAACGACGAGCTGTTCGGGCTCGACGTCGACATCCTCATCCCTGCCGCTCTCGAGAATCAGATTACCGCGGAGAATGTCGGCAAGATCAAGGCGAAGCTCGTCGTCGAAGGCGCCAACGGCCCGACGACTCCGGAAGCAACCAAGGCGCTGCACGATCGCGGCGTGTTCATCGTCCCCGACATCCTCGCCAACGCCGGCGGCGTCACCACTTCGTATTTCGAGTGGGTCCAGGATCGCCACGGCTACTTCTGGTCGGAGAAGGAAGTCAACGAACGGCTGGAAGCGAAGATGATGGAGGCGTATCACGCCGTCCTGCAGACCGCGCAGCGCTACAGCATCGACATGCGGACTGCCGCCTACATCGTCGCGATCAACAGGGTCGCCACGGTGACGAAGATGAGGGGCATGTACGCTTGAGCAGTTGACAGTTCAAAGTTTAGAGTTGCCAGTTTCAGTTGTGCAGTTTGCAGTTTGTCGATCACGGCGGAGTTCAAACTTCGACGCGCTCGAACCGAACTGCGAACTGTCTGACTGAACTGAAAACTGCCTGACTGAGACTGGCAACTCTCAACTGCCCAACTGTCAACTGCCTCCCTATCCCACCACGCGGAAGGCTACCAACTCCGTCGACGGCTTGTGTCCTTCCGTCGCCGCGGACACCTCCAGCAGGTATTCCCCAGCGGCAAGACTCGAGAGCGGCAGGTCGACCTGCCCTTCTGGCTCTGCCTGCGACGTCACCGGCAGGTCCGACATCTTCTGTCCCTGCGTGTTGAGCAGTCTCGCCAGGAGCTTCAGCTCTCCGTCCGGCTTGCCGAACGCGTGGAACCGGACGAGCAGGCGATCGGTCCGACGGAACTCGCGGAGCGCGGTGGGAATCGGCGCGGGCTCGGCCTTCAACTGCTGATACTCGCGGGCGGTGCGGGCGACGAAGACCCGCGGCGTCGAGACGCGCAGGTCGGCGGAGGTCAGATCGGGCACCACTACTTCGCGATCTTCGCTGTCCAGTGTGCCGGGGCCGGTGCCCTCCACCGCGAGACGCAGCCGGAGCTTGCCCGGCTTCACTGGAAAGGTGACCGACGCGCCTTTCGCGCTCGTCACGTCACCGACCGGACCGCTGAAAAACTCCTCGCCCGACGGCGAAGCGGCTACGAGCGAGATCTGCTTCGGTTCGTCGCGCTTGATGCCCGGCGCCGCCGGGACCGGCTCCCATACGAACGTCACCTTGGTGAGCCCGTCCTCACCCGGCTCCGTCCCGAACCACGTCCGCACGAAGCGCCGCCCACCTGACGATGGCGCGATCGAGTTGATCGCTCTCGTCACTGCCGGGGGCGGGCCGGCTTTCGGCGGCGCGGAGGCCCGTGCCGTTTCTTCCGCCGACAGCGCCCAGTAACCCTTGCGGGCGCGCACCTGGACGCCCGGCCGCTTGATGCGAACCTTGATCGCGTGGAACTTCCCGTCCTGGGGCGCCTGCGACGAGTTGTAGCCGACCAGGTAGTACGCGCTCGAGTCGCGAATGATCTGCTCCATCCCCTTCGCGAGATCGTTGCGGTTGACGATGGCGCGGCCATCGGTATTCTCGGCGAGCACCTGCAGCGTTGCCATGGTCGAGCGCAGCGCGTCCTGGCTCAGGCGGTTGCTGATGTTGTCCTGGATGTCGAACTCGCCGGTTGACAACCCGCGCGGATCGACGGCGTAGATCGCGGTGTTGGAGCGATTCGCCGCGTCGTACACCCTCTGCAGCTCGCTCTGCAGGTCGAACTCGGCCATGCTGCGCGCGCGATCTTCGTTGATGTCGTTATCGCCGGCCATCGGCCGGTTGTAGTTCGGATTGCCGAGGCCCGAGAAGCCGGCCTGCGCGTCGCGCATCTGCGGCGGCAGCATCGCGGTGTAGCCTTCGCTCAGCAGGATGATCGCCTTGCGTCCTTCCCGGAGGGCGCCGAGCTTCACCGAGAGCCCCTTCAGGGCCGACAGTGACACCTGTCGCCGGATCCGCTCCACGACTTCTGTCGGCTGGTCGACGTAGCGCTGCTCGACGTCGTTGCGGGGCTCGTAGCGGAACTTGCGGCCTTCGAACTTCTCGACCACCCGCGCGACGGCTTCGTGGTTGCGGGTCAGCACCACGGCGTCGAGGGGCGTGAGCGGGTACATCACCGCAACCAGGTCGTTTGGCGCCAGTTGATTGCGAATGAACTCCACCACCGGCTTGCGCGACGACATGCTGTTGCCGAGCCGGACGTTGTAGTCGTCGAGGAAGAACACGAAGATGCGGGCGCTCTCGTCGGCCGCGGCCAGTTCCTCGTCCTCGCGGGACCGAATGCCGCGCTGCACGTACTCCGGCGCGGTGGTGTCCACCTTCACCAGGCGGAACGTCTCGACGGTCTGCGGCTTGCCGTCTTCGGTGAGCTCGAAATCGGTTTGCTTGAGATCCGCGACGGGATTGCCGGACTTGTCGGTGACGATGACATCTACGCGGACGAAGTTGATGCCGGCACGGAACACCGGTTGTCCCGCGGCGTCGGTCCCCTGCGCCGGCGTACCGGCCTGCGCATCGGGCGGGGGCGGAGGCGCCGGCTGCTGCTCCTGCGGGCGCGCGGGTTCCTGGGCGCTGATCGCGAGCGCGAGCGCCAGCATGAAGACGACGAGCGTGGTGATACGTCGCATACGGTCGAGCCCCCTGACCCGCTGTACGAGGATGATACCATTGCGCTTTGGCCACTTCATTGGCCAGCCGCCCTTATTCCAGAACGAGTTACGAGGCATCTCATGACCCAGACACTGACCGGTCCGGCGGCCCTGACGCGCCTGACCGAAGACGAAGCGCTGTTTCGCGACAGCGTGTACGAGTTCGCCGACAAGGAGATCCGCCCGCTGTCGCGCGAGATGGACGAACACGCGAAGATGTCGCGCGAGCTCATCGACAAGCTCTTCGAGCTCGGCATCATGGGCATCGAGGTGCCCGAGTCACACGCCGGCGCCGGCGCTACGTTCTTCCACTCGGTGCTCGCGGTCGAATCGCTGTCGCGTGTCGATCCTTCGATCGGCGTGCTCGTCGACGTCCAGAACACGCTGGTCATCAACGCCATCCTGCGCTGGGGCAGCGAGCAAATCAAGCACCGGTACCTGCCCAAGCTCGCTTCCTCCACCATCGGCGCCTACTGCCTGTCTGAGGCTGGATCCGGCAGCGACGCGTTCGCGCTCACCACCCGCGCGGTCGAGAAGGGCGACGGCTACGCGCTCACCGGCCGCAAGCTCTGGATCACCAACGGCAACGAGGCGGACCTGTTCATCGTCTTCGCGACGGTGAATCCCGAGGCGGGGTATCGGGGCATTACGGCGTTTCTCGTCGATCGCGGAACGGCGGGGTTCACGGTCGGGAAGAAGGAAGACAAGCTCGGCATTCGCGCCAGCTCGACCTGCGAGTTGCTGTTCGAAGACTGCGTAGTACCCAGATCTGCGGTCTTGGGCGAAGTCGGCAAGGGCTACAAGGTGGCGATCGAGACGCTCAACGAAGGGCGGATCGGGATCGGCGCGCAGATGGTCGGACTTGCGCAGGGCGCGCTCGATCACACCGTCAAGTACGTGAGAGACCGGAAGCAGTTCGGCAAACCGATCAGCGACTTC
>DATJFF010000188.1:0-4676 GCA_035495795.1 Vicinamibacterales bacterium | reverse complement strand
TCCACTTCTCCTGGTGCCAGCCCCGCCCCTGAATCCAGTCGCCGGGCTTCGCCGCTTTCGCGGCTTCAGCCACCCTGGCCACGATCTGATCGAAGCTGGTCGTGTCCATCAGGTCGATGACCATCCGCGACTGGCCGAGCCCCATGAAATGCCCATGCCCTTCGATGAAACCGGGAATCGCGGTCTGGCCGGCGAGATCGATCACCTGCGTCGCCGGGCCGACATACGGCTGGATCTCCGCGTTGGTTCCAATCGCCACGATCCGGTCGCCGCGGGCGGCGAGGGCCTGGGCGGTCGGCTGTCCTTCGTCGACCGTGACGATGGTGCCGCCGCGGAGCACCAGCGATGCGGGCTCAACCGACGGCTGCCGGCTGCAAGCACCGGCCACCGCGGCACAGATCACGAGCGACGAGAGACGCATGGATGCCCCAAACAGAGAAGTGAGAAGTGAGAGGTTAGAAGTGAGAAGTAAGCAAGGAAGCCTTGAAGCTTCCTTCTCACTTCTCACTTCTCACTTCTAACTTCTCACTTCGGTTACGGAACGAGCCTGGCCAGGTCGGGTTGCGTGAGTCGGACCTGACCGTTCTTGATGTAGGGGCCGAGCGCGACGGGGCGATCTTCCACGCGCACCTCGACGGAGTCGGCGGTGCCGACCGCGAGATACGCCGGCAGCGGCCCGACTTCCATCTGCTCACCGGCCTCGAGCCGCCGCTCGACCACCCGGTTGTCCGGGTACTTCACGAACACCCACGTCGCCTTGCCCACGCTCACCCGGATCGTGGCGCCGGCGTCGCCCGACGAGGAGGCGACGGCGGCTTGAGCCTTGAACGGAAGCGGCGGTTCAGCCGGGCTCCGGATCGGCTCAGCGGGCAGCGGCGACATGCCTGCCAGCGAGATCACGTCGTTGCTTTCAGCCGGCGCTGCTCGCCAGCGGCTCTGCGCCACGAACACTCCGCCCGCCGCGGCGGCGAGGACGACAGCCGCGGTCACGATCATGGCTGGAGCCGGCCGGCCGTGCGGATGTACGAGACGCTGCGGTGCCATGTCCGCAAGCATCAGGCGCAGCCCGCCTTCTTCCTCCTCCTGGTCGTCCACCAGCAGGTCGGCAGGCACGTCCAGCAGCGCCATGTACTTGCGCAATCCGCGCAGGAAGAATTCGGTGTTGTAGAAGGGCGACGGGTCGCCCTGCTCGAGGCCGAGAATCTGGCCCTTGGAGAGCAACAATTTTGAGGCCGCGGCCTCGACGGAGAGCTGTCTCGTATCCCGGGTCGCAGCGAGCTGCGCGCCGATGGCGCGGCAACTGCTGGGCAAGTGGGTCTTACGTGACCGGTCTCCGTCGCGGGGGGCGCGAGGACTGATCATTGCCGCCATTGTATGCCCTCGGCCGCCCTCCGGCGACACAATTGCACAGCCTGGCGCGGCCCATCACAAACATCCGTCGAGAGGTTACGCTGGTGCCGTGGTCCAGCTGACCGCCCGGATCCGTTCCGCACTGCAAGCGCCGCTGCCCGGGCTCGAGGCCCAGCTCCGCCTCGCGCCTCGCCCCCGCGTCGGCTGGGATCCGTATCAGGTTCCTGATGGCCTTCGCGACGCCGCTGCCCTCGTGCTGCTCTATCCCGTTGACGATGAGCCGCACGTGCTGCTGACGGTCCGCGGCGCCCTGCGCCATCACACGGGGCAGGTGTCGTTCCCGGGTGGCGCGGTCGATGCCGGCGAGACGTTGGAGCACGCGGCCGTTCGCGAAGCCGTCGAGGAGGTCGGCGTGGTCGCCTCCGACATCCAGGTCCTGGGACGCCTGACCTCGCTCCACATCCCGGTCAGCGGGTTCCTGCTGCACCCCGTCGTCGCCGCTGCCGACGTGCGCCCGCGCTTCATGGCGGCGCCGGAAGAGGTGGCGCGGCTCCTCGAGGTCCCGCTGGCGCTGCTCGAAGACGAAGACACGATTCGATACGAGCGGCGCACGTTCGAGCGCCAGAACAGGCTCGTCGACGTCGAGGTCCCGTTCTTCGACGTCCACGGCGAGAAGGTGTGGGGCGCCACCGCCATGGTGCTCGCGGAGTTCCTGGCGCTCATCGCACGGGAGCATTCACTGCCGTGACTCACCGGACGCTTCGCCGCGCGGCCGTCATGGCGGCGGTGACCATCGCCCTGGCGAGCTCGGCCGCCCAGGAGCCGTCGGAGGCGGCACTGGACAAGGCGCTCGACTCTTTCTGGAAGGCCGATTCCGCGCCGAAGGCGCTGAAGTCGGTCGAGAAGATCCCGGCCGCGTCGCTTGATTTCGATCGCGTCTACGCGCGGCTGAAGGCCGGCCGCGTCTACGGCAAGGCGAAGACCGGCGAGTTCTACGCGCGTTCCAGCGCCGGCGTCGCCGGGGTGCTCGAGAACCGCGTCGACGTGCCCGCCGAGTACGACCCGTCGCGCAAGTGGCCGCTGCGGGTGCAGTTGCACGGCGGCGTGAACCGTCCGCGCGAAACGGGCGGCGGTCCCGACATCGAGGGCGAGCCCGGCCAAACGGGCGGGCGCGGCGGCGGCGCGCCTTCGCTCGCCAGGCGCCAGGGGCCGAACCGCATCGCCGGAGAGCCGCAGATCTACGTCTACCCGCAGGGGTTCGCGGAGGCGCAGTGGTGGCAGGCGTCGCAGGTGGAGAACGTCGCCAAGCTCGTCGATCAGGTATCGCGCCGCTACAACGTCGACGAGTCGCACATCTACCTGACCGGCATCTCCGACGGCGCGACCGGCGCGTACTACCTCGCCACGCGTGATGCGACACGGTGGTCGGCGGTGATGCCGCTGAACGGCAGCATCCTGGTGTTGAACAACCGCGAGATCGGCGTGGACGGCGAGGTCTACGCCAACAATCTCGTCAACACCCCTCTCTACATCGTCAACGGTGGCCGCGATCCGCTGTATCCGGTCGCGCACGTGCAGACTCACATCGAATGGTTCCGCAAGATGGGTGTGACGCTGCAATTCAGCCCGCAGATGAACGCAGGGCACGACACCAGCTGGTGGCCGGGCGAACGCATCCTCTACGAGCGATTCGTCCACGAGCACCCGCGGGATCCCCATCCGGCGAAGCTGTCGTGGGAGACGGAGCGGACCGATCGCTACAACCGGGTCCGCTGGCTGGTGATCGACGCGCTCGGCGCCGCGACGAGCGATTCGGCGATTCCGGACGCCGGCTACTTCACGCACCGTGCTGTCTCGGGACGCGTAGACGTCGAACGGCAGGGCAACACGTTCGAGGCGACAACCCGCGGCGTCAGGCAATTCCGGCTGCTGCTCTCGCCCGACGTCGTGGATTTCTCACGTCCCATCACCGTGACCGTGAACGGCCGGCCGGGGTTCGAGGGAACGGTCGCGAAGAGCACCGCGACGCTGCTCCAATGGTCCGCCCGCGATAACGATCGGACGATGCTCTACGGCGCGGAAGTCGTCGTCAAAGTGCCCTGACCCGGACAAGGGCACAAGGCAAAAGGCAGAAGGCAAAAGGCACAAGGCAGAAGCGCCGCGAAGCGGCGCCCCTACCGAGTCCGCGAGGCCTGCGGAGCGCAGCGACGCCCGCCGCGCGCAGCGCGGCCTACTGAGGACCAGCGGCCGTCTTCCGCGCTGGTCCGAAGCCCTCCCAGAACGGCCGCGGCATCGGCCGGGCCTCGGGCCACACCATGTTCAACGTGTCGCCCTCATACAGCTCACCGTTCTTCATCACGTAGCGGATGCTGTTCGTGTTGTGGATGTTCTCGAGCGGGTTCCTGTCGAGGACCAGCAGGTCAGCCATCTTCCCGGTCTCGAGCGAGCCCACGTCCTGCGCCATGCCGATCGCTTCGGCGCCGTAGAGGGTGACCACGCGCAGCGTTTCGTGCGGGGTGAGGCCGCCGGAGCCGAGGTTCCACGTCTCCCAGTGCGCGCCGAGGCCCTGCAGCTGCCCGTGGCTGCCGAGCGCCGCCCGCCCGCCGGCGTGGACGATGTCGGCCACCTGCTTCGCGATCTTCGTGTGGCCGTATTCCTCTGGAATGAACCACTGAGCCCGCCGCCTGATCATCGTGTCGAGCAGCTCCTCGGGGACCCACCGTTTCAGCTTGGCATCGCGGTTCGTGCTGTCGCTCTCGAAGTAGAAATTCTCGGTCCACGGCGCGCCATAGGCGACGAGGATCGTCGGCGTGTAGAACGTCTTGGTACGCGTGACGAACTGCACGACGTCCCGGTAGAGCGGCATGATCGGCAGGCTGTGCTCCTGGCCGGAGTAGCCGTCCGCCATCTGCGTCAGGTTCAGCTTCAGGTCGAGCGAGCCTTCAATGGTCGCGGTGATGCCGTACTCCTTGGCGGCTTCGATCAGCCACTGGCGGACGAGGCGATCGCCGGCGACGTACTGCTTGATCGTGTTGGTGTGATACGCGTCCTTGTAGCGCTTCATGTAGCGGAATGCGCTGTCGCGATCGTCGATGCCCGAGGTGCTGAAGATGCCCGGGCCAGTCGCGTAGATGCGCGGCCCCGGCACCATGCCGGCGTCCACCATGTCGGCATAGGCGAACACGTCCGGTGTCGAGGTCTGCGGATCCCGGGTGGTCGTGACGCCGTAGGCGAGGTTGGCCATGTACTGCCACACCTCGGTCTGGTGCAGCCCGCGCGGCGCCCACATGTGCGAGTGCGCGTCGACGAACCCGGGCATGATCGTG
>DATJFF010000187.1:0-18331 GCA_035495795.1 Vicinamibacterales bacterium | reverse complement strand
CGGGCCGTGGCTCGAGCGCGAGGGGCCGCGAAAGGCCGGCGTGGTCGCCGCTTGCTGCTGGGCGGGCGGGTTCTTTCTCTCGGCATTGGGCATCCGGCTGCACCAGGTGTGGTTGCTGTGGCTCGGATCCGGCGTGATCGGCGGATGCGGGCTCGGGCTGGGCTACATCTCGCCCGTCTCGACCTTGATCAAATGGTTTCCCGACCGGCGCGGCATGGCGACGGGACTGGCGATCATGGGGTTTGGCGGGGGTGCGCTGATCGGCACGCCGCTGGCCGACGCGCTGATGCGGTCCTTCGCGACGCCGACTTCTGTCGGAGTCTGGCAGACCTTCGTCGTGCTGGGCACCATTTACTTCGTCGCGATGATGGCCGGCGCCCTCGCCTATCGGCTGCCGCTGCCAGGATGGACGCCGCACGGATGGACCGCGCCGGCCTCGGCCGCCATCTCGGCGCGCGCGGTGACCGCGGAGACGGCGTGGCGGACGCCGCAGTTCTGGCTGCTGTGGGCGGTGCTGTGCCTCAACGTCAGCGCCGGCATCGGCGTGCTCGGCATGGCCTCGCCGATGATCCAGGAGGTGTTCCAGGGCCGCGCCAGCGCCTCGGCGGCGGCGGGATTCGCCGGGCTGCTCAGCCTCTTCAACATCGCCGGCCGCATCTTCTGGGCGTCGCTTTCCGATCGCATCGGGCGCAAGGCCACCTACGTCGTCTTCTTCGCGCTCGGCATGCTGCTGTACGCCTCGGTCCCGTTCGCCGGCCGCACCGGCAGCCTCGTCCTGTTCGTCGCGATCTTTTGCGTGATCCTCACGATGTACGGCGGCGGGTTCGCAACCATCCCCGCGTATCTCGCCGATCTCTTCGGCGTCGCCTTCGTCGGCGCGATTCACGGCCGGCTGCTCACCGCATGGTCCACGGCCGGCATCCTCGGGCCGGTACTGGTGAACTACATCCGCGAGTACCAGCTCGGACGCGGCGTGGCTCCCGCCGACGCCTACACGTTCACGATGTACGTGCTGGTCGGCTTTCTGCTGATCGGCCTCGTCTGCAACCTGCTCGTGCGCCCCGTTGACGCCGGTCTCTTCGCGATCACGACGCTCGGCGGCGCCCCGGCGAGTGCCGCTTCACCTGCAGCGGCAGCCTTCGACTCCACTCCGCCGGGCCATTGGGGACGCGTCGCCGTGGCCTGGCTGCTGGTTTCGATTCCGCTCGCGTGGGGCATCTACAACACCCTCGCGCTCGCCAGCCAGCTGTTCGCGAGGTCTTGAGGTCTTGGGGTCTTGGGGTCTTGAGGTCTTGGGGTCTTGAGGTCTTGAGGTCTTGAGGTCAGGCCTGTCACGCAGGATCCGGGCCACCCCTCAGCGGCTACACTAGTGAGCCATGCGGAAACAGATTGTTGTCAGTGTGATTCTCAGCGCCACGATCGCCGCGGCCGCGAGTGTGCTCGCCCAGGGTGGCGGCGCAGCCTGCGCGGCGGATAACGGCGGCATCACGCTTCCCGCCGGCTTCTGTGCGTCGGTGTTCGCGGACAAGCTGGGACAGGCACGGCACATGGCCGTCTCACCCACCGGCGATCTCTACGTTGCGCTGCGCGGCGGTCCGAATGGGGCCGCGCAAGGGGTCGTCGCGCTGCGCGATGCGGACAAGGACGGCAAGGCCGAGGTCGTCGAGCGGCTGCCGCTGGTCGTCACCACCGGCATGGAGTGGCGGAACAATTACCTCTACTACTCCAACAACTCGAGCGTCTCGCGCGTGCAGATGAAACCCGGCGAGTTGAAGCCGATCGGCGCGCCAGAGGTGATCGTGAGCGGCCTCACCGATCGCCGGCAGCACGCTGACAAGCCGTTCACCTTCGACGAAGCCGGCAATCTCTACGTCAACATCGGCGCGCCGTCGAACACCTGTCAGCAGGACGATCGCAAGGCCGGTTCGCCAGGCCGGAAGCCGTGCCCGATCCTCGATGAAGCGGGCGGCATCTGGCGGTTCAAGGCCGACACGCCCGGCCAGACGCAGAAGGACGGGCACCGCTACGCCACCGGCATCCGCAACGCCGTGGCGATCGGTTTCAATCCGGTCGACAAGCAGGTCTATGTCGTGCAGCACGGCCGCGACGCGCTCGACACGCTGTTCCCGAAGGGCTTCACCGCGCAGCAGAACGCCGACCTGCCGGCCGAGGAGCTGTTCCGCCTGAGCGACGGCGCCGACTTCGGCTGGCCCTACTGCTATTACGACATCGTCCAGAAGAAGAAGGTGCTCTCGCCGGAGTACGGGGGCGACGGCAAGACGGTCGGCGATTGCGACCAGAAGGGGCAACCGCTCGTCGCCTTCGCGGCCCACAACGGGCCCAACGACATCGCGTTCTACACGGCGCCGCAGTTCCCGGCCAAGTACCGCAACGGCGCGTTCGTCGCGCTGCACGGCTCGTGGAACCGGGCGCCGTTCAACATGGATGGCTACAAGGTGGTGTTCGTGCCCTTCGACGCCAAGGGACCGACCGGCGCCTGGGAATCGTTCGCCGACGGGTTCACGGGCAAGTCAGAAATAAAAGCTCCGCGCGACGCCGCTTACCGGCCTACTGGGTTGGCGGTGGGACTGAACGGGGAACTGTACATTTCCGACGACGCACAAGGACGCGTCTGGCGCGTCGTCGCGAAGTAGGCGTCCCATTGGGCGATTGGGGGATTGACGATTGATGATTTATTGACGATTCGCGATTGGGGGATTGCGCCATTCGATTGATGATTGCGGCATCGAGGGATTGACGACTGGGGGAATCACGATTGGAGATTGCCAGCGAAGGGTCGCAAGCGCGCGCGAGCGGCCTGGACCACCCAATCGTCAATCGTCATTCGCCGAATCCCTCAATCGCCAATGCCCCGATCTCCAATCGAATGGCGCAATCCGTCACTCCCCGGATCGCCAATAAATCGCCAATCGTCAATCCCCAATCGGCAATGGACGCGGCTCACCAGCAGACAATGGACGCCCCTCACCCACGCCATCAGCGCGCAGCCGCCACTCCACTGACTTGATATGGTCGGCGACCCGCAGCGCTTGCGCGATGATGGTGAGCGAAGGGTTGACGGCCGCTGAGGACGGGAAGAAAGCCGCGTCCACCACGAACAGGTTGGGAATGTCGTGGGTGCGGCAGAACGGGTCGAGAACGCTCGCGGCCGGGTCGTGACCGAAGAGCAGCGTGCCGCACTGGTGGGTGGTGTTCTTGGTCCGGTGCGAGTGCGTCATCACCTTCCAGAACCCGAGTCGGCGCAGCAGCCGGCGCATCGTCGCGACCAGCTCGAGGTGCGGGGCGAGGTTGTTGGCTCGATAGTGCAGGCGGACACGCCCCTGCGAGTCGAGCATGACGCGGTTCTCCGGATCCGGCAGGTCTTCCGACATTGCCAGCCAGTCCACGCCGCGTGCCACCCACGCGTCGTAGTAGCGCAGCGGTATTCCCGGGACGATGCCGTCACCCACGACCTTGGCCATGATGCCGTGCGTGCGGCCCTGCGACTGGATGTGGCCGAGCGGATAGCGCGAGATCGCGCCGCCGAAATAGAAATCGTTGATCGCCACCGTCTTCTGGAACACGGTGTCGTTCGGCCGGAACGGGTGGAACCCCTGCATCATCGTCGCGAGGTGCGCCATGTAGCGGCGCCCGACCAGGCCGGAGGTGTTCGCGAGACCGTCCGGGTGCTCGGGGGTTGCCGAGCGCAACAGCAGCGCGGCGGAATTGGCCGCGCCGCAGGCCACGACGACGATCGGCGCTCGCACCTGCAGCAGCTCGCCATCGCGCTCGAGCTCGACGGCGGCAACGCGTCGCCCGGGCCCGTCGGTGACGAGCCGCCGCGCGAGCGTCCCCGTCCACAGCGTGACGTTGTCGTGCGCAAGCGCCGGATCGACACAGCAGACTTCCGAGTCGCTCTTCGCCCCCATCTTGCACGGGAACGAGTTGCAGGTATTGCACAGGATGCACCCGCCGGCAGCGCCAGGATCGATCACCCCCAGCGGCAACGACGAGGGGTGCAGTCCCATGCGGCGCATCCGATCGACGAGCTTCTGCATCCCGGCCGCATGGGGCACCGCGGGATACGGAAACGGGCCGCGGGCCGGTTCGGTCGGGTCCTCGCCAGCCTTGCCGCGGACGCGATACAACTCCTCGGCGCGATCGTAGTACGGCGCGAGCGTGTCGTAGTCGATCGGCCACGCCGGCGATACGCCTCCGGCGTGTTCCACTTCGCCGAAGTCCTCGCGTCGCAGGCGGAGCAGCACGCTGCCCCAGAATTTCGTGTTGCCGCCGACGCCGTAGTGCATGTACGGCGTGAACGGCTGGCCCAGCTCGTCCACCCACGTTTCCGTGGTGCGGTAGCGGAGGTCCTTCCAGACCGCGGCCGGATCCCAGTTCTGCTCCTCGCGCGGCACCCGCTCGCCGCGCTCCACGACCAGGATGCGGGCCCCGGTCGCGGCCATCGCGTGCAGCATGGTCGCGCCGCCGGCGCCGGTCCCGATGATGATCAGATCGAAGTCGTGCCCGCTCATCCTGGGAGGCTCGTGTAAATCTGCTCCATCAACCGCTGGTCGTCGATGGCGCGCTCGAGGCTCATCTCCGGCGGCGCGCCGGTTCGAATCGCGTGCAGGAAATCACGGTACATCGCCCGGTAGCCGCGGATGTCGCGGAAGCCCGGCAGGTAAAGCCGAGGCCCGCGCCGGCCGCGGACGAAGACGAAGGCGCCATTCGACTCGAACGAGATCACCCCGTCGCGTCCGAACAACTTCGACAGCCGCAGTCCCTGAAAGAGCGACGGGATCTCCCGAGAGTAGTAGAGGGCGCCGACGGCGTCGTTGTCGTAGCGGAAGGCCACCATCATGCTCTTGGCGCGGCGGTCGGGCCCGTCACGCGAGACCGATGGCCGGAACCCATGTGCGCTCACGATCGCCGGGCCGAGGCTGCCGGCGAAGTGGAGCCAGTGGATGCCCTCTTCGAAAAACGCGTCGCCGCCGGCTATCGTCTCGTCGTTGCGCCAGTCGTCGGCAGTCTTCAGGCGGTGCGCGATGGTCGTGAAGTGCGCGAACACCATGTCGCCGATGGCCCGTTCGGCAATCAGCCCGCGGAGCCGGACGGCGAGCGGCTTGTAGTGATCGTTCTCGCCGACCAGGACGACCCGCCCGGCGCGATCGCGGGCGGCGCAGACCGTCTCGTAGTCGGCCAGGGTGAGAAACGCCGGCTTCTCGACGATCACGTGCTTGCCGGCCTCGAGCGCGCGCACCGTGAGATCGAGGTGGAATCGCGGCGGCACGGCGATCACGATTGCGTGCACGCCGGGGTCGGCGATGGCCTCGAGGTAGTCGCCGTAACTGCCGCGCCCACCGAATCGGCGGCAGTACGCCTCGGCCCGGGCACGGTCGCGGCTCGCGTAACTCGCCGTCACTGTCCCGCCAAGCGCCCGCAGATGCCGGCTATGTACGTCGGTGATGAATCCGCAGCCGAGAAAACCGATGTGCAGGGAGCCCGACATGGAGGCGAATGACCGGCTGGGCAGGGCCAAACCGGGCAAGGCTGTGGAAATTATAGCGGGTCACCTGACTTAACCCCACACTCCACTTGAGTGGTGATCGGAGGGGTTAGAATTACAGCATTGAAATGCGTCGAGTACTGACGGCTCTGGTCTGCGTCTGGCTGGCGGTTGGCGCAGCCGCCGAGGCCTCGGCGCAGGGCGCCCCGGCGGCGCTCACCATCCTGTCGCGCGACGGCCGCCGTCCCCTGGCGATCACCGTCATCAACAACCAGGAATACGTCGCCGTCGACGACCTGGCCGCGCCGTTCGGCACGACCGCGCGCGAAGCCGCCGGCGGGCTCACCATCACCGCGCGCGGCCGGACGATCATCGTCACCGCGGATCAGACCGTGGTATCGGCCGCAGGCCGGCTCGTTTCGCTGCCGGCTCCCGCGCTCAAACGCGACAACCGCTGGCTCGTCCCCGTCGATTTCCTGCCCCGGGCGCTCGGTGTCGTGACCGACACGAGGCTGGACTGGCGCCGCTCCTCGCGGCTGCTGGTGGTCGGCGACCTGCGGGTCCCGCGTGTCGTCGCCCGCATCGAGGCCGCCAGCGCGGGAACGTCGCTGACCTTCGAGATCTCGCCGGTGGCGACGGCGAAGGTGGCCGCGGAGGGCGCCCGCATCCTGGTCCAGTTCGACGCCGATGCCATCGACCTGCTCATTCCAAACATCCCGCCGCAGCCATTCCTCTCGGCGGTCACGCTCGCCGAGAACGGCACCAGCGTGCAGGTTGTTCCCGGACCGCGCTTCGGTTCGTACCGCGCCTCGACCATGCAGCCTGACGCCGGCTCGTCTCGCCTGACGCTGGAACTGATGCCGAGCGCGACCGAGCTGGCGGGGGCCGCAGCTGCCGCGACAGCGCCGCCGGCGGCACCGCCACCGGTGGATCTGCGCGCGTCTCTGCCGCCGTCACCGGCAGGCGCCATCCGCACGGTGGTGCTCGATCCGGGACATGGCGGCGACGAGCTCGGCGCGCAGGGCCCTCGCGGCGCGCTTGAAAAGGACATCACGCTGTCGGTCGCGCGCCGCCTGCGCACATTGATCGAGAGCCGGCTCGGCATCCGCGTGTTCCTCACCCGCGAGGACGATCGCACGGTGCCGCACGACGATCGGTCGGCGTTCGCGAACAATCACCAGGCCGACCTGTTTATCAGCATCCATGCCAACGCGGCCGTGCGGCCGAACGTCAAGGGCGCAGAGGTCTACTATCTGAGTGTCGAGCGCGCCGACGCGGAAGCGCGGAAGCGCGCCGAGGACGCCGGCGTCACCCTGCCCGCCCTGGGCGGAGGCACTCGAGCCATCGACCTGATCCTGTGGGAGACCGCGCAGGCCCGCTATCTCGAGCAGTCGGCGACACTCGCCAACGCTATCGAAGGCAGCCTCCGGGCCCGGGTCGGGATGAGCGCGCGGGCCATCCAGCAGGCGCCGTTCCGCGTGCTCGTCGGCGCGAACATGCCGGCCGCGCTGGTCGAGGTGGGTTACGTCTCGAATCCCGAGCAGGAGCAGCAGCTCACCTCCGCCGACTATCAGGCCCGCATTGCCGAGGCGCTGCTCGATGCGATCGTGAAGTTCCGCGCCCAGCTGGAACGCACCGCCCAGTGATGTCGCGTCGCGCGCTGATCGGTGTGGCCGCGGTGCTGGCGGCCGGGGTCTTCGGCTGGATCGTCATGTCGGCGCTCGGCCGGCTGCTGAGCACACCGGCGGCGCCGCCGCCCGATGTCGCGACCGAAGTGCCCGCCGTGGCGCCGCCCGCGACCACCGAACCGGCGGCCGGGCCGCGCATCAAGGCCACCTTGTTTTTCGCCTCCGCCGATGCCCAGCGGCTCGTCGGCGTGCAGCAGGACGTCCCGCTCGCCGAGGGCCCGGTCGCGCAGGCCCGCGCCCTGGTGACCGCGCTGCTCACATCAACGCCTCCCGATGGGCTCGCCTCCACGATTCCGGAAGGCACCGCGCTCCGAGGGGTCTACCTGTCGGATCAGCGGGAGCTGTTCGTCGATCTCGACGAGACCGTCCGCAGCAAGCATCGCGGCGGCTCCACCCAGGAGCTGCTGACCGTCTACTCCCTGGTCAACACCTTGACGGTGAACCTCTCGACTATTGCCGCGGTGCAGATCCTGATCGACGGACGCGAGGCCGACACGCTTGCCGGCCATGTGGACTTGCGGCGGCCGTTGCGGAAGAATGAAGCGTTGATCGCTCCCTCGGAGCCTCCCCAGAGCCCCTCATGATGCGACAGTACGATCGCGCCCCCGGCGAGCTGCGCCCTACCCAGATCACTCCGCACTACCTGCTCCACGCCGAAGGCTCGGTCCTGATCGAGGTCGGTCAGACGCGCGTCATCTGCGCGGCGAGCATCGAGGATCGCGTGCCGCCGTTTCTTCGCGGCACCGGCAAGGGCTGGGTCACGGCCGAATACGGCATGCTGCCGCGCGCGACGACAACGCGCTCGACACGCGAGGCGTCGAGCGGCAAGGTCGGCGGCCGGACCATGGAGATCCAGCGGCTGATCGGCCGGTCGATGCGGACGGTCGTCCGGTTGAACGAGCTCGGAGAGCGGACTATCTGGCTGGACTGCGACGTCATCCAGGCCGATGGGGGGACACGCACTGCGTCGATCACCGGCGCATTCGTCGCGCTCGCGCTTGCCTGCCAGCGGCTCAAGGAGACCGAAATCCTGCGCTCCATCCCGATCTCCGACTACGTCGCCGCGACCAGCGTGGGCATCGTCGGCGGGATGCCGCTGCTCGATCTCGCCTACGAGGAAGACTCGAAAGCCGACGTGGACATGAACATCGTCAAGACCGGCGACGGGCGCTACATCGAGGTCCAGGGAACGGCGGAATCGGAGCCGTTCGATCGTGACGCGCTGGCTGGACTGCTCGAGCTCGCCGACGCGGGCATCGCGCGCCTGATCGAGAAGCAGCGCGAGATCGTCGGCCCGATCCTCGGCCGATGAAACTGCTCGTCGCCACCACCAACCAGCACAAGCTTCGAGAGATCGCGCCGCTGCTCGCCGGTGCGGATCTGGATCTCATCACGCTGTCCGATGTGGAGCCGGTGCCGGAACCGGAAGAAACAGGCGCGACCTTCTGGGAGAACGCACGGCAGAAGGCGCTCGCCTACGCGCGCGCGACCGGGTTGGTCACGGTGGCCGAAGACTCGGGCCTGGTCGTGGAGGCGCTCGGCGGCGAGCCCGGCGTCCGATCGGCGCGTTTCCTCGGGGCGAATGTCAGCTACCCGGCCCGGTTCGACGAGATCTACCGGCGCCTGGCCACAGTTCCCGGCGAGCGCCACGCCGCGTGCTTCGTCACGGCTTTGGTGATGGCGGACGGCGGGTCGATCGTCTACGAGACCGAATCGCGCATCGAAGGCGTCATCGCGCCGCGGCCAGCCGGCAGCCACGGTTTTGGCTACGACCCGATATTTCTGTATCCGCCGCTCGCCAGGACCACGGCGGAGATGACATCGGAGGAGAAGGCCGCCGTCTCCCACCGCGCCCGCGCATTTCGCGATCTTCGCCGGGCGTTGGCCGCAGACCGGGTTGCTATACTCGGGGGCTGAATGCTGCAGGAGGAGCGGTCCGAACGGAGCCGGTCGGCGCTGCTCGAGGCGGCCTTGACGTTGTTCTCGCGCCAGGGCTACCGGGCGACCAGTGTTCGGGACATCGCCGAGAGAGCAAAGACGTCGACCGGCAGCGTCTACCACCACTTCCGCGACAAGGAGACGATCTTCCAGACGCTGCTCGAGCAGTTCTGGCAGGCATCGTCCGCGCCCGACTTTCCGCTCAATCGCATCTTCGAGGAGGGCGCGTTCCCCGACGATCTGCCGGCCATCGGCCGCGCCGCGCAGGAGATGGTCGCGAACTGGCGCCCCTACATCGCGCTGATCTACGTGGACGTGGTGGAGTTCGAGGGCCGGCACATCCACCGCTTCTACGCCAACCTCTCGGGACGGTTCCAGGAGTTCCTGTCGCGCCGGCCCGATTTGCGGATCCCGGATCGCATGCGCGACGGCATCCCGCCGGAACTGGCAATGATGCTCACCACCCGCATCTACATGTACTACTTCGTCGTCGAAACGCTCTTCGGGGTCCAGAACCACTACGGGCTGAACAGCGACGACGCGACCAAGCTGATTGCCGAGGTTCTGACTGGAGGAATCCTCAAGAGTGAGAGCTGAGACGTCAGCGGCGTCTTACTTATCGCTCTGACGCCGCGCCAGCTCACGCACTTCGTATTCGAGCGTCTGCTCCATTCCCTCTCGCAGCGACCGCGCGGCAAAGCCCAGCTCGCGGACGGCTTTCTCGTTGGATCCCAGATACGTGACACCGGCGATCACCCGCAGCGCTTCGGGCGTGAGGGCGGGCGGCAGGTCCACGAGCCGCTGCACGACGCTCATCGCTGCGGCGGTAGCCTTCATCGTGCGCGGACCGGGATGCAGCAGCGGCTTCGGCACCTTTGCAAGCGTCGCGATCAGATCGAAGGCTTCCTCGAACGTATGCCGCGGGCCGGTGATGATGTAGGGCTCGCCGGCGGTCCCCCGCTCCATTGCCAGGATGTGGCCGCGGGCGGTGTCCTCGACATGTCCCCAGCAGAACGCGGTTCGCCGCGGTGTCGCGGGCAGGCGCTTGCGGAGCAGGTCCACGAGCGCAGTGTGCATTCCGCTGGTGTCGCCCGGACCGTAGATGACGCCAGGCTGCACGATGACCAGGGGCAGGCCGTGGTTCATCATCGGCAGCGCCACCTGGTAGTGCGCGAGCCATTTCGTGCGGTCGTACTCGCTGAGGTGCGGTCCGTCGTAGCGATAGCGCTCGTCCGGCATCGCTCCCCTGGTATCGGAGAAGACGGCAACGCTGCTGGTGTAGACGCCCCTGGGCACCCCGAGCTCGCGCATCACGTCCAGGACGTTGCGCGTGCCGCCGACGTTGATGCGCTCGGCCTCACCTGACGGCACGCCGACCTTGTACCAGGCGGCGCAGTGAAACATCCCGTCGACGCCGCGCATCGGCTCGACCAGGCTGTCCCGATCGGTGACGTCTCCCTGGTGCAGCTCGACGCCCAGGGTCCGGAGAATGCCGGCGCGAGCCGGGTCGCGAATCAGCGCCACCACCCGGTGGCCCCGGCTGATCAACTGCTTGGTCAGTTCGCCGCCCAGGAACCCGGTGGCCCCGGTGACGAAATAGCGGCCCATGCTCAGATAGAATAAACGCTCGGGTCGGGGCGTGGCTCAGCCTGGTAGAGCGCCCGCTTTGGGAGCGGGATGTCGCTGGTTCGAATCCAGTCGCCCCGACCAGTTTTCAAAAGGTCGATTCCGGAGACATAGGTAACACGGTCTGTTTCGGGCGTTGGCCCCTACCGCGTAATCCACGCTTCCTTGTAGCCGTCCTGGCGCAATTTGCCGGCGATCGCTTGCGCTGATTCGAGTGTGTCGAACGGGCCGACCCGGACGCGAAACACCTCCGCGTTGTTCACCGCCACTCCCAACATGTAGGAGCGGTATCCAGCCTCGGCGAGCCGCCCGACGATGGCGCGGCCTTCTTCCTCGGTGTTCGCCGCGGCGACCTGAATCTTGTAGCCCGACTCACCGCTCGCGGACGGTGCATCACCGATCGATTGACCGTCCCTCGACGCCACCTTTGCGGCTGCCGTTGCCGCAGTGCGGGCCGAGGAGTCGCCGTGATCGTTCGGCGATGGAGTCGAGTCGGTAAGTGGCATATCGGCGCGACCGGCTGGGTCTGCAACTGCCAACGGCTGGTTGGCAGCTGACACCGGCGACGTCGAGGAGCCCGCGTCGGAGCCAGCCCGAACCGCTCCCGTCGCGCCGGCGACCTGCGACTGCACCGCCCGAGCGACCCCGAACACGATACCGCTTCCTCCAACCACTGCGACGACGAGGAGCCCGGCAAACAGTCCCCGGGCCCGCCACCGCTCCCGGCGGCGTGCCGTGCGCAACTGCTCCAGACTCATCTGCCGGTACTTTGCTTTCCAGACGCAGTACGTCGGCAGGCTGATATTCCTGCTCGCGAGCCGCTGCGCCAGCGGCTCGCCGTAAGCGGGCGCATCGAGGAGTTCGCAGATCACCTCGTCCGGGACGGCGTGATCGCGTGGCGTCAACGTCGCCCGGATGGCGTCGGTCCACGTCTGCTCCGGCTCGACGCGGACCGCGCCCTCCGCTGTCTCGGGATCCACAGCGCCTCCTCGCTCCACTGGTGCGATGAGCTAGTTGACCAGACGATCCCACTCGCTGTCCTGGGCATCTACGGCGATGGCGAGGCCGCCGTCGGATCCGACGAACATCGGCTGTTCGGTGACCGTGACTTTGCCGCCACCGACGCGCTCGAGTGCGGCTTCCAGCGTCTTGCCCAGATTGCGGATGAGCGCGCCGCCGCCGGCGAGGGTCACGTTGTTGCGAACGCGGCCCTGGAACTCGGGATCGACCTGCGAGAGCAGCCCGAGCATGGTCTCGACGATCGGCGGAACGATCGACTCGCATGCGGCCCGCATCTCGCTGGTAATGTCGAGATCGGTAGGCACGCCGTCTACCGGTGCCGACACAATCACCGGCGCTGCCGGCTCGCCGACGAAGCTGTGCTTCTCCTTCCACCCGCGCACCATGAACGGCGTCACGCTCGCCTTCGGATACCGGGCCTCAATCGCCTTGTGCAGGTGGGCATCGATCGAATCGCCGGCAACGGTCAGCGATCGCTGGTCCTCATCGGTGGGATAGCGGCCCTTCATCACGCAGAAGTCCGTCGTTCCCGCGCCGATGTCGATGATCAGCGTATGGACGAGGGCGTTCAAGGCGTAGGCAACCGCGAAAGGTTCGGACACGATCATCAGACTGTCGACCACACCCTTCAACGCATTGCGCAGATACTGCTTGTTGGTACGGAGCGCCGCAGCCGGCACGCCAACTACCGCACGAACCGGGCGCTTCTTGCCGTTCTTGGCGCCGACCAGCGACAGCAGATGGCGCAGCAACTCGCGCGCCGCCTGCAGGTCCCGCTCCGAGCCTTCCTTGATCAAGCCCCGTTCGAGCGGCCGGTGGAGATCGAGCATCGTGCGGTTCTCGAGCGCCTCCCGCCCGATCACCAGGTCCCGCTTCAGGACCTTGCGGGCGACGAGATCCGCCGGCCACCCGACGAAGCTGTCGATCACGAACTGCCCACCACCCGACGACGAGATGGCACTTCGCGAGGTGCCGAGATCGATGCCCACGTGCAGAGGTGTGCCTGCCGACTGTTCTTCAACGCTCATTGGTGTCCTTCCTTCCCCGGACGTTCCCGGGGGTTTGTTCAACGAAACTCTGAATCCCGCTCACCAGGGCCTCGGCCAAGGCCTGGCGATACTCGTCCCGTCCGAGCCGCTCCGCCTCGCCGGCATTCGACAAACACGACACTTCGGCGAGGATCGCAGGCATTTCGGTGGCGACGAGCACCACGAAAGGCGCCGGCTTCACGCCGCGATCGGGCATCATCGGATCGGTTTTCCTGATCCGGCGCAGGACCGCGTCCTGTACGGCCCGTGCGAGGCGCTTCGATTCGTCGCGCCGCGCGTCCACGTAGATCCCATCGAGCAGGGTACGGAGATCGGAAAGCGAGTAGCCGGAGTGCTGGTTCTCCGCCTCTGCGATCAAATCGTGTTCCGGCTGCTCGCTCGGGCCGACATAGAACGTCTCGATGCCCCGCGCGCTCGCCGCGCCAAGGGAATTGAGATGAACCGAGACGAAGATGTCGCCGCGCTCCCCGTTCGCGGTCGTCGATCGTTGCCTGAGCGACAGCGTCTGATCGCCGGCGCGGGTGAGCACGACTTCGTAACCGTTCTTGAGCAGCAGGCGCTGGGCCCGAAATGAGAGATCCAGCGTGATGTCCTTCTCGATCAGGCCGTTCGTGCCCTGCGTGCCGAGATGCTCGCCGCCGTGACCGGGGTCGAGGACCACCCGGCGCACTCCAAGTGCCAGGGCCCGCGGCCGCAGCGGACGGGACAGGAGCGCCAGGTCCGGGGCTGACGCCGGTACCGTCTCAGCCAACGGCGCAGGTGCGGCAGCGGTGGACGCTGTTTGGAGCAGCGGTCCCGCCTGCACTGACGCCATCGAGCGATTGGCGACCAGTACCAGGCCGACCATGATGCTCACCGGAAGCAGCACCATCCAGGGGTTGCGCGTCCACGTGACGAGAAGGTGACGCTCGGGGCGGAGACCGATCGGCAGCCGATCTTCGATGGTGTCCGCGTTGTCCTGGACGGCGGCTCTGAGGATTTCCGCTTTCAAGCGGGCTGAATGCTTGGATAGGTGCACGTTCCGCGTAGATCCGCAACCGGCTTATCGGTTCGGCACAGCTCGGCGTTAGGCGCGCTGCCAATTGCGCACGATGGAACGGTTTCGCACGCCTGGCGTCGGGCAAGCGAGTGCGGGTCCGGGGCCTTGCAACGCATTTGCAACCTCGGCAAGGATCTGAGGCTTCCCATCGTGGCTCTCGCCCCTGCCCAATCCGCCGAACACACGTCGCTGCTGGTAATCGGCGCCGGGCCGTACGGGGCCGCTACCGCCGCCTACGCACGCGCGCGGGGCATAGACACGATGATCGTCGGAAAGCCGATGGCGCTCTGGCGCGACCACATGCCGGCCGGCATGTTCCTGCGATCGGGGCCGGACTGGCACCTCGACGCGGCCGGCGTCCACACCTTTGCCGCGTTCCTCGAGGAGCGGCGCACGCCATGGGCGGCCGTCGACCCAGTGCCGATTGCCACCTTCCTCGAGTACGCCGACTGGTTCATCGCGCAGAAGGCGCTCGCCATCCGCGATGATCGCGTCACGCGCCTGACCCGCGCTGGCGGCAGATTCGAGGCCGAGCTCGCCACCGGCGCGCACGTGATTGCCGAGCGGGTCCTGTCGGCTACCGGCATCGCGCGCTTCCAGCGCCTGCCAGACTGGGCGTCGACGCTGCCTGACGGCTTTGCCGTTCACACCTGTGACCTCGTCGACTTCGCGTCGACCCGCGGCCAGCGTCTCTTGATCGTCGGCGGCCGTCAGAGTGCGTACGAATGGGCGGCGCTGGCCTCGGATCACGGGGCCGCCCGGATCGACGTCGTCCATCGCCATCCCACGCCTCGGTTCGAGAAAGTCAGCTGGCGCTTCGTCGATCCATACATCGAGCAGACACTGACTGAGCGGGGCTGGTGGAGACGGCTCTCTGCGGAACGGCGGCAGTCAATTGCCCGCGAGTTCTGGGAGGTCGGCCGGCTCACGCTCGAGGCATGGCTGACGCCGCGGCTGCCGCCAGACCGGGTCATCGGGCGTCCGGAAACGATCGTGTCGAGAGTCGTCGCCGCCGGAGCGCGTGGCGTCACGGTTGCGCTCTCGACCGGTGAGCAGCTGGAAACCGATGGCATCGTCTTCGCGACGGGCTACGAGCCGAAGCTCGCGAACCTGACTTATCTGGCGCCGCTTGCAGATGGTGTCGCGCAGCTGGATGACTTTCCTCTGCTCGACGAGGACTTTCAATCCACGATAGCCGGCTTGTACTTCACCGGCTTCGCCGCGACGAGGGACTTCGGTCCCTTCTTCGGATTCACCCGGGGCTGCCCTGCCGCCGCGTCGATCCTCGTGGACGCGCTGCTCCGCGCTTCCTGAGCAGTCGTTCCTGCGCATTTTTGTCTCGATGACACTCGTCACCGGGGCCATCCCACTCTTTCCGATTGCGCGCGAGTCACATACACTCGTCGCCCTATGTCTTGGCGAACTCTTGCTGTTGCCAGCTTGTTAACACTCTCGTTGGGCGCACCGCTGACCGCCAGCGTCACCGTTCCCGCCGAAATCAGCGCACTCGTCGCCGACGCGCAGGTCATCGTCCATGGCCGCATCGTCAGCCTCGAAGGGCGCGAAAGCGGCGACGGGCTCGGCATCGAAACCGTTGTGACGCTCGAGGTCGAGTCGTACTTCAAGGGCAATCTTGGCCGGGAGATCACCTTTGCCGTCCTTGGCGGACAACTCGGCCGCTATCGCAGTGTCGTGTCCGGGGCGCCGCGGTTCGCGCCCGGAGACGAGGTCGTTCTCTTTCTCGGCGCTCACGCTCCCGCAATACCGCGTCTCGTTCGGCTCGGCCAGGGTTCCTTCCGTGTGTCGGTCGATACGCGCACCGGGGCCAAGAGCATCCGCCGGCAGCCGCTCGCCGGAGAACCTGGGAGCTGGCAACGCGTTCAGCGCGGCACCGGCCCGGCCGACGGGTTGTCGCTCGAGGCGTTCGGCGCGATGGTGCGCACGGCACTGGAGAAGGCGCGATGAGCCGCCGATCCCTCATCTGCATCTGGGCCACGCTGCTGTTCGTGATCGCGAGCCTTCAAACCGGCCAGGCGTACTTACGCCAGTCAGACCTCAACGGCAGCCAGCGCGTCTTCGTCACGTGGGCGAACGGCCGCATCCCCTACTCCGTTTCCGATCAGCCGGTTCCCGGGGTGAGCGTTGACGCGCTCGAAGCGGCCTTGCAGCGGGCCACCAGCAACTGGCAGGCCGCACCGGGCTCGACGATGACGTTCGAGTACCAGGGACGGACGGCGGCACGGCCGCTGGTGATCGACGGGCGCAACACGATCGGGTTCCTCTCTCACCCCGAACTCCAGGGGGTGCTGGGCGTGACGGCCACGATCGTCGATTCGGTCACAGGCGAGGTCGTCGAGTCCGACATGTTCTTCAACTCTGCAGTCGACTGGTCGGTGGCCGGCAACGGCGAAGAGAATCGCTTCGACCTCGAGTCGATCGCGCTTCACGAGCTCGGACACATGCTCGGCCTCAATCATTCGGCGCTTGGGTATTTCGAGGTCACGGCTGGCGCTGCCCGCCTGGCCGCGGCCGAAGCGGTGATGTTCCCCTTCGCATTTGATCCCGGCACAATTGCCGGGCGGCAGCTCAAGGCCGATGACATCGCCGGCGCCGCCGAAATCTACCCGGATGCCGATCATCGTGCCGACACCGGCGCAATCCGGGCGCATGTGCAGTTGGAGGGGCGCAACGCCTTCGGCGTGCACGTCATGGCCTTCAACCCCATCAGCGGTGAAATGGTCGCGGGCTTCGTGCTCGAGAACGGCGATGCGCTCATCACCGGGCTCTCGCCAGGCCCATACCTGCTGCGCGTCGAACCAGTGGACGATGACGCCGTCAGCAGCTACTTCGACGAGCCACCGGTGGTCGATCTCGGCTTCAGGAACGCGTTCGTCGACCGTCTGGTCAACGTGCAGCGCGGCGCGACCGCCGGACCGGTCGAAATCACGCTGGTGGCCCGATGAGCACGCGACTGGCCACGCTCGCCTTGCTGACGCTGGTCTCCTCACCGATCGCGGCTATGGCGCAGAACGAAGCCGAGCCGCCCGTGCGTCCGCCGACCGTCGAGATAGGGGGTGGCATCGGCTGGTTCGGGCAGGCGGACGCGGGCACCCGCGACGCGACGATGACGGCCAATCAACCCGGCAATCCCGACCGCCTGAATTTCTTCAGTGCCACCGGGAAAACGCGATCCGGGCCCGCCGGTGTCGGGATCATCGGAGTCAACTTCTCACGCCACTTCGGCGTGGAGGGCGGCTTCCAGTACAGCCGTCCGCGGCTCGTCATCGACGTCGACGAGGACGTCGAGCACACGCCTGGCGTGACGATCGAAGGCGACGCGTTCGATCAATTCGTCGCTGAAGGGAACTTCATCTATCACTTCAACCAGGCGCGCTTCGACAATCGGCGCACGGTGCCGTTCGTGCTCGCCGGGGTCGGCGCCCTCCGTCAGAAGACCGACGATGGCATCACCGAGAACGGCACCATTTACCAGGCTGGCCTCGGTTTCAAGTGGTTCTCCGGCATCTCCAGCCGCGGGCATGCGGGAGGTCCGGGCATGCGGCTCGACGTCCGTTACGTGTTCCGCGACGGCGGCCTGGACTTCGAGGAAGATGCCCGCCGATCGTTCTTCACGTTCACGGCAACGGCCCTGTTCGGCTTCTGAGCCCCGCGCCCACTGCGGCCGCACGATCCGGACTGCCTGTTTTGCCGGCAACGCGGTACCGTGGCCGCATGGACCACGACCTGAACGATATTGACTGGGCCCGGGCCGCCAGCGATCTCGACGCGCGCGGCTGGGCACTGCTGCCCGGCCTGCTCGGTGCCGCAACCTGCGGAACGGTCGCGGCGTGGTACTCGGAAAGCAGTCGGTTCCGCAGCCGGATCGTGATGAGCCGCCACGGATTTGGCCGCGGCGAGTACCAGTATTTCGCGGACCCGCTCCCGCCTCTTGTCCAGTCGCTGCGCGAAGAGCTTTACGCGGGCCTGGTGGGAATCGCCAATCGATGGCACGAGCAGATCGGCCACGAAGAACGCTTTCCGGCCACGCACGACGAGTTCCGGCAGCGCTGCCACGCCGACGGCCAGACGAGGCCGACGCCGTTGCTGCTCCAGTACGGAGCCGGCGACTACAACTGCCTGCACCAGGATCTCTACGGCGCGCACGTTTTTCCGATCCAGGTTGCGTGCCTGCTCTCGGCACCGGCGCGAGACTTCGAGGGTGGCGAGTTCGTGCTCACCGAGCAGCGCCCCCGCATGCAATCGCGCGCGCATGTCGTGCCCCTCGGACAAGGCGATGCGGTCGCGTTTGCCGTCAATCACCGCCCGGTTCAGGGCACGCGCGGCATTTACCGGGTCACGCTGCGCCACGGCGTCAGCGAGATCCGAAGCGGCCGCCGCCACACGCTCGGCGTCATCTTTCACGATGCGCGCTGATCACGACGCGCGCGTTGGCAGGCTCTAGGCT
>DATJFF010000186.1:0-31554 GCA_035495795.1 Vicinamibacterales bacterium | reverse complement strand
TCGATCGAGTACATGCAGTCGGTGGTCGGGACGCGGCCGAGCCGCTGGTGCGCCGGATGCCACGATCACGCGCTCTTCTTCAACGGCCGATTCGACCGCCCGGCAATCGAGCAGATCGACACGCCGGAGGCTCAGGCCGGGTTGGCCTGCACCTCGTGCCACAGCATCTCGCGTGTTGACGGATCCACCGGAAATGGCGGATTCACGATCACCTATCCGCCGCTGCACCGGCTCGCCTCGAGCCGCCAGCCGCTGATCAAGGCCTTCGACAAGTGGTTCACCTATCTCGATCCGGAGCCGCACCGTCGCACGTTCCTGAAGCGGTTCATGCGGCAGGACTCCGCCGAATATTGCGCCGTGTGCCACAAGGTCCATCTCGACGTCCCGGTGAACGCCTACCGCTGGATCCGCGGCTTCAACGATTACGACAACTGGCAGGCCAGCGCCGTCTCGGGGCAGGGCGCACGCTCGTTCTACTATCCCGACCGCCCGTCCGCGTGCGTCGATTGCCACATGCCGCCGGTGGCGTCGAACGGACCGGGGCGTCACGCCGATGGCACGGTGCACTCGCATCGGTTTCCCGCTGCGAACACGGCGCTGCCGTTCGTCAATCACGACACTGCCCAGATGCAGGCGACCACCGATTTCCTGACCTCCGGGTTCATCTCGGTGGACATCTTCGCGGCCTCGCCGATTGATCCGCAATCTGAGCGCGTGCCGATGGTCCGCCGGAGCGGCGAGGCCGGCGTCCATGCGATGTCGAGCTTTGCCGTCGGTGAGGAGGCCGAGCAGAACGCACCAGCCGTCATCCGCGAGGTCGGCGCGATGGCCGCTCCACTCGACCGCGCTCAACCAGTGCTGCGCCCCGGCGCAACCGTCCGACTCGACGTCGTCGTGCGAACCCGCCGCATCGGGCACTTCTTCCCTGGCGGAACCGTGGACGCCTTCGATGTGTGGCTGGAACTGCAGGGACGGGACGCGGCCGGCCGGATCATCTACTGGAGCGGACAGGTTGCAGACGATGGCCGCGGCCCGGTCGAGCCGGGAGCGCACTTCTACGGCTCCTATCAGCTCGATGCTCACGGCAACCGCATCGACAAGCGCAACGCGTGGCAGACGCGAAGCCTCCTCTACGTGCGGCTGATCCCGCCCGGCGCCGCCGATGTCGCGCACTACCGCGTGCGAATACCCGACGACGTGCAAGGCCCGGTGACCTTCACGGCACGCCTGCAGCACCGCAAGTTCGCCCACGCGTACACCCAATTCGCATATGCGGGTCAGCCAGTCCCAGGCGAGCCGGCCTCGGCGGTCGGGACCGGCTTCGACGATCGCCGGTTCTCGTTCGATCCCGCGCAGATTCCAGCCAACGTGTCGGGCGCGATCAAGGATCAGATTCCGGCCCTCCCGATCGTCACGCTCGCCGAGTCGAACGTGACGATCGCGATCGGCGACCAGTCGACGAAGACCGAGTGGCGACCGGTGGTTGAGCTCGCCGGCCGCGAACGGTGGAACGACTGGGGCATCGGGCTGCTGCTGCAGGGTGATCTGAAGGCAGCGGAGTTTGCCTTTCGGAGGGTCACCGAGGCCGAGCCGGCCTACGCCGACGGCTGGCTCAATGTCGCGCGCGCGCTGATCCAGGAGGGGGAAACGGACGCCGCGAAGCCGTTCGTCGGCGAGGCGTTGGAGAAAGACGCCACACTGGCCCGGACGCACTTCTTCAAGGCGATGATCGAGAAGGCCGACGGGGACTACGCAGCGGCTATCGCCTCTCTCGAACGCGTCGCCTTGCAATACCCGCGCGATCGCGTCGCGCTCAACCAGCTGGCCCGCATCCTGTTCCTCGATCGGCAATACGGGGAAGCCCTGGCGGTCCTCGATCGCGTGGCGCAGGTCGATCCCGAGGACCTGCAGATGCACTACACGGCGATGCTGGCGGCGCGCGGCCTCGGGGACGAAGCGCGCGCCGGGCGCGAGGAGCAGCTGTTCCTGCGCTTCAAGGCCGACGAAAGCGCGCAGGCGATCACCGAGGGACCGCGGCGGGCCAGCGCCGAAGCCAACAACGAACGGCAGGCGATTCACGATCACGAATCGGTGCCACTGCCGGCCAGTCCCGGCAGCGGCCGAGGCGCGCGGCGGTGACCCGTCTGGCGCGCACGGCAAGGCCGCTGCTCTTATCGACCGCGTGCGCTGGGATTGTCCTGGCGGCGGGTAGTGTGCTGCCGCTTGCCGGCCAGGGATCGGTTCCGGCAGCCGCGAACGCCGGTGGCGGTGTCACTTTCACTGACGTCACCGCCTCCGCCGGTATCCATTTCACTCACAACGGCGGGCGGGCCGGCAAGAAGTGGCTACCCGAGACGATGGGCTCGGGGGTGGCGTTCTTCGATGCAGACGGTGACGGCTGGAGCGACCTGTTGTTCGTGAACGGCCGCGACTGGGAGCCGCGCGGGCGGCGAACCACGGCCGCGCTCTATCGCAACGACGGCAAGGGCGGGTTTCGCGACGTCACCGCCGGCAGCGGCCTCGACGTCGAGATCTACGGCATCGGTGTCGCCGTCGGCGACTACGACAACGACGGACGGGACGACGTCTACCTCACTGCTCTCGAAGGGGATCGGCTCTTCCACAACGAAGGGGGCGGGCGCTTCCGCGACGTGACCAAGGCTGCCGGAATCGTCAACGCCGCGTTCGGCACGAGCGCGGCGTGGCTCGACGCCGACAAGGACGGCCGCCTCGATCTCTTCGTCGCCAATTACGTACGGTGGACGCCGCGGACCGACCTGTGGTGCAGCATCGACGGCGCTACCAAGTCGTACTGCACACCAGAGTCGTACTCCGGCGTGTCGTCGAAGCTCTATCGCAATGCCGGCAACGGGCGGTTCACCGATGCGTCAACCGCGGCCGGCATCGCCGATCCGACGAGCAAGTCGCTGGGCGTCGCGGTCCTCGATTACGACGCAGATGGCTGGCCCGACCTCTTCGTGGCCAACGACACGCAGCCCAACAAGTTGTACCGAAACAAGGGCGATGCAACCTTCAGCGACGAAGGTCTTCGCGCCGGCGTGGCCTACAGCGAAGAAGGCATCGCCCGCGGCGCGATGGGAGTGGACGCGGCCGACTACGACCGCTCGGGCCGCCCGCACCTGCTCGTCGGCAACTTCTCGAACCAGATGCTCGGCCTCTATCACAACGAGGGCAAGGGGTTGTTCGTCGACGAGGCCCCGCGTTCGACCGTCGGCCGTGCCTCCCTGCTCTCGCTCGCCTTCGGCGTGTTCTTCTTCGATTACGACCTCGATGGCTGGCTGGACATCTTCGCCGCCAACGGCCATATCGAGGAGGAGATCGGCCGGGTCCAGCCTCGGGTCCAGTACCGGCAGCCGCCGCTGCTCTTCCGGAATCGGGGCGCGAAGCGCTTCGACGACGTGACAGCGGCGGTCGGGAGCGCGCTCGGCCGCCCGGTCGTCGCCCGCGGCGCCGCCTATGCCGACTACGATCACGACGGCGACCTCGACATCGTCGTCTCGACCAACAACGGGCCCGCCTACCTGTATCGCAACGATGGCGGCAGCCGGAACAATTGGATAGCGATTCACACCCGTGGTACCCGGTCGAACCGCGACGGGATCGGTGCGGTTGTCCGGGTCACGAGCGCCAGTGGGCAGCAGCAGTGGCAGATGGTGCGCAGCGGATCGAGCTACGCGTCACAGAGCGACTTGACCCTCACCTTCGGCTTGGGGACGGACGCGGCACCGGTCACGATTGACGTCGAGTGGCCGAGCGGCGCTCGCGATCACCTCGACAAGGTTGCTTCGCGCCAGGTCGTTACTGTTGAAGAAGGGAAAAAATAAGGGGGTTCCAGCGTGTGCCAGAACCCCCGTGCTTCGAGCCCTCGTGATTCGAACCTACGTGATTTGAACCTTCGTGATTTGAACCCCTGTGATTACCAGTCGTACTTGACGCCGAAGCGCATGATCCTCGGCCCGATCACGGTGCTGGGCAGCAGATAGGTGGACCCGCTGGCCCAAGTAATGTTCTGCTTGGCATCGGAGTTCCCCAGGTTGTAGACGTCGAAGAAGCCCGACACCTTGGTCTTCGCGACCGTGAACGCCTTTTCGACGCGGACGTCGAGCACCGAGATATTGTCCTGGCGCTGCGTGCCGAACGGCTCGGCGAGGATTCGCTGCGTGCCGTAGTTGATGCCGTTGGTGCTGGTGGCGACGATCACCCTGGCAAATGGCTGGCCGGACTGGAAGCGCCATGCGGGCGTCACCCGGATGGCCCACGGGGCCTCGTAGGTGCCGTTGACCTTGAAGGTGTAGAGGGTGAAGTGGAGCCGGCCATCGACCGTGTTGATCAGATCGTTCGGCGTCGACACCGTGTCCACGGCCCGGATGGTCTGGCCGAAGTAGGTGCTCGACTGATCGCGGTTCCAGCGCATCGAGTACGAGCCGCCGAGCGACCAGCTGTTGGCGAGGCGCTTGTTGGCGGCAATCTCGACGGTGTGAAACTCCGCGTCACCGTTACCGTTGGTGTAGAGATTGATGTTCCCCAGCGCAATCGCCGCCGGATCGAGGTTGAGCCCCGGGATGTTGGCCCCATCGTCGGCATTGCCGAAGACCCCGTCGGGCCCTGGATCGCGGATGGATACCGGGATGTTGTAGGCGTCCATCGGCCGGTTCTGGTTCACCTGGACCTTGATGTCCCCGATCTTGCGGTAGACGTACCCTCCCTGGAGCGCAAAGCCCGGGAACAGCTCATGCTCGACCCAGCCCGACACTTCGGTGGTGTAGGTGTTCTTCAGGTTCGGGTCCAGAACGGCACTGCCCGCGCCGCCGTTCGACGAGAAGAGCGTCGTCTCCTCGCCGCGCTGCCAGAGCAGGTCGCCGTTTCGATCGACCCAGTTGTAGTCCTTGTACCAGTCAACCGAGTTGTTGTTGACGTTCTCGGACAGGGTCGTACCCGGGTTCCAGTAGTAGATCCCGTAGTTGGCCTTCAGCACCGTCCGGCCCTTACCGGTCAGGTCGTAGATCATGCCAATGCGCGGCACCGGGTGATTGAACGTCTTCACGTTGTCAATCGCCGCGAAGGTGATCTGCTGGTTGCCGAAGATGTCCGCGTACTGGCCGACCGGCGGGCCCACCTGCTCGGGCAGGAAGTTGCGGTAGCGGTCGAACCGGAGCCCCACGTTCAGGGTCAGGCGCTCGCTCAGCCTCCAGGTATCCTGGGCGTAGAGGCCGAGCGTCAGCAGGCCGTTCTCGGAAATTGACGGTGTCTGATAGATGCGCGCGCGTGTCGCCACGCCGTTGTTCAGGATGTGCAGCACGTCGTTCGGGATGACGCCCGCCACACCTTCGCCGCGGATGTAGGTGAACGTCTCGCGGAACCACTCGCCGCCGACCTTGAAGTTGTGGTCGCCGCCCCAGCCGCCCTTGTAGTAAGTGAGCGACCCGGCCACCTGGTTGCGGGCCGGGATGTTGAACCAGCCGTCGCGGTTGCCGCCGCTCACGATGTTGTTGCCGATATCCTGGTAGGCGGGCGACTCGCTATAGCGATAGTTGGGCCACTTATACTTGAACTGGCCGCCACGGAACTCCATGAACATTGCGTCGTTGAGGACGCTTTCGTAACCAGCCTTGTAGGTGTGGCCCCAGTACTGCTGCCGCCACGTCGAATCTTCGGACGAGTGACGCGCGACCGTGGAGCCGAGGAGGATCGTGTCGAGGCGGTTCGGCTGCAGCTTCCGCCCGCCCTGCGCATAGCCACTGATCTTGTTGTTGGTGGTGAGGGCGTAGGTGACCTTACCCGTCAGGTTTCGGAGGCTGGTCTCGAACGGCTTGACCGGGAAGTTCGGCACGAGCACCTTGACGTTCTGATCCCGGGCCGAGAAGTACCACCAGAGCTTGTCCTTCTGAACGAAGCCGCCGATGTCGCCGTTGATGTCGTGATAGTTCTCGAGCCGGTTCAGATCCGAGGGCTGCAGGTTGCCGCATCGCCCGCCGGGGCACAGGAACGTGGACGAATCGTCGATGTTCCGCGCCTGGATGTTCTTCGACTGGTAATCGGCGTAGAGCTTGCCGTGGTAGTTGTTGCCGCCCGACTTGGAGATGAAGTTGGACCAGACGCCGGGCCACGGCATCTCGGCGGTGTGCCCCTTGGTCTCGACCGCGACCTCGTCGATCGCGCCGTAGTCGTAATAGAAGCCGGCCGCGTTCGTGCCCTCGGTGTTGACGATGCCCTCGACCATCGGGCGGTGCTGATCCTGTTTGGTGTCGTAGACGGCGTAGCCGGTTTGCGTGCCGGCGGCGCTGCCGCCGACGTCGATGCGCGTGAGGAATACAGCCGGCGCCGCGGCCAGCACGGTCCAGAAGTCACGGGCGTTGGGGAGCGAGGCCAGCTTCTCCTGCCCGAAACTGGTGGAGGTGGTCGTCGTGGATACGTCGACGACGGGCGATTCGCCGGTGACGGTGACCGTCTCCTGGAGGCTGGCCACCCTCATCTCGGTGTTGACCGTGGCAGTAAAGCCCAGGCCCACACGAACGCCTTCGCGAATCACCGTGCCGAACCCCGCCAGCTCGTATGTGAGCTTGTAATCGCCGGGGGGGACTGCGGGGAAACGATAATCGCCGCCCTCGTCAGTCACCGCCGATCTGGTGCCCTGCATGTTGGGGCTGGCAATCGTGACCGTGACGCCGGGGAGGACACCTCCGGTCGCGTCCGACACCTTGCCGTTGATCGAACCTGTCGTGGTGCTGACTTGCGCCAAGGCCGGACTCGCCAGACCGGCGAGGAACGTACATAGAACGACAACGCCGATTCTCGCCATTCCACCCTCCTGCACGGGGTTGCCGAGTCGAACATCGTCCTGACAGAGCCCGGCGACGAACCTGGACGCCGGGGCCAAAATTCAATACCTAGGGCTTAACGCGGGCATTCTAGGGGCGACCTTGCACGAACGCAAGCCCATTCGCGCGATCGCCCTTCAAACGTCCCGCCGGCGGCCGGCGACGCGCGGGACGCCCCGTCAATACGCCATGACGTAGCTGTCGCGCGTCGGCGAGACGCCGCCCATCAGCACGCCAGTGGAGGGATGAACCAGGATCGCCTTCACCGAGCCGACGCCGCGAATGTTCCGGAGGTCGAGTTTGTGGCCCATCGCGGCCAACTCGTCGAGCACGTGCTTCGGCAGGCTGGCCGGCACCTGGAGCTTACCCTCGGCCGCATGCGGGTAATAGGAGCTCTTGAATCCGGTGGAGACAACCGACGAGGCTTCCAGCGCCTGCTGCACGTTCATGCCGAACTCGACCACGTTGAGGAAGAACTGGAGTTGGGCTTGCGGTTGGGTGTCGGCGCCGGGCGTTCCGAACGCCATGAACGGCTTGCCGTCCTTCAGCGCCATGGCCGGGTTGATGGTCTGCCGGACCCGCTTGCCGGGCCGGAGAACGTTCGGATCGCTCTCGTCGAGCCCGTAGTAGGCCATCCGGTTGTTGAGCATGAACCCGGCCCCCTCGACGACGTGCCCGCTGCCGAACAGGCTCAGGAGCGATGAGGTGACCGAGACCATGTTGCGGTCCTTGTCGATCACCGCGAGGTACGTCGTGTGGCCGTCCTCGGCGGCGGCGCGGGCCACGGACAGGTCCGGCGGTGCCTGTGAGGCGGCGTAGGCGAGCGGCGGCGCCCCACTGGAGGTGGGCTGACGCGGGTTGCCGGCCGGCGCCTCACCGTCAATCGCGTGATCCGGATCGATCAGCGCCCGCCGTGCCGCGGCGTACTCCTTGGACAGCATCTCGCGCATCGGGATGTTGGGCACGAACTTCGGGTCGCCGACGTACTTGTTGCGATCGGCGAAGGCCAGCTTCAGCGACTCGGTGACCGCGTGCAGGTACGGCGCGCTGTTGTGGCGCATGTAGCGGACGTTCATCCCCTCGAGGATGTTGAGCGCCTGGAGCATGACGAAGCCCTGCGAGTTGGGCGGGCACTCGTAGACCTCGATGCCCTTGTAATTGATGTGGATCGGCTGATCCTCGTTGGCGCGGATGCCGGCCAGATCTTTCTGATCGATGAGGCCGCCGTTCGCCTTCATGTAGGCGGCGAACTTCTCGGCAACGGTCCCCTGGTAGAACGCGGCGCTGCCCTTCGCGCCGATCTCACGGAGCGTGTTCGCCAGGTCCTTCTGGACGACGCGATCGCCCATGGCGAGCGGCTTGTCGCCCTTGTACCAGATCTTCTTCGCCGAGGGCGAAAGCTTGTCCTTCGAAGCAGTAATCGCGCTGGCGACCGATTCGGTGACCGGAAAGCCGCGCTCGGCAAGCTCCGCGGCCGGCGCGAAGAGCTCCGCCAGCGGCTTGGTCCCGTAGGTCTTCGCGGCCAGCTCCGCGCCCGCGACGGCACCGGGCACGCTCACCGACAGCACGCCTTCATCGGGCATGCCGCCCTTGGCCTTGTAGAAGTCCACTGTCGCGGCCATCGGCGCGACGCCGGTGCCGTTGATGAACTTCACCTCGCCGGTCTTCGCGAGGTAGACGAGCATGAACATGTCGGCGCCGAGGCCGGTCATCTCGGGCTCGGCGAGGCCCTGCACCGCCCACGCCGCGACGGCGGCATCGACCGCATTGCCGCCCGACCGCAGCACGCGCAACCCCGCCTCGGACGCGAGCGCGTGGCCCGACGCGATCATTCCGTTGTCCGAGAGGATGACGGGACGCCAGGTCCCCTGCGCTGCGGATCGCGCACCACAAAGCGCCACCACCAACCCAATGGCCACGACGAGCGACAATCGACGCATCTCACCCTCCTGTCACGAAAGAGACCACGAAGGCACGAAGAACACGAAGGACGCACGAAGACTTCTTTGGGGGTGTCACGCGTGCTCTTTTGCCTCGATCCGGTGTGCTTCCCAATAAGAGCCTTCGTGCTGGCCTTCGTGCGCTTCGTGCCTTCGTGGTTTCTTTTACTCCACGTTGACGACGACCCGCATCCGCTCGGTGAACTCGGAATCAGTGGCCGTGAGCTCCAACTCGTATCGGCCGGGCGCGATGAACCGCGCCCGGACCCGCGAGCCCGGGGCGGAGAATACGTGCGCCGCTTCGGCCGGTGTGAACGTCACCTCGCCGGGCCCACTCACCTTCGTCCACCCCGCCACGAGCGCCTTGCCCCTCGGCAGCCCTTCGTCGTGGACGCTGCCGAACAGCTGCAGATCCTCGCCGACCTTGGCCGTCAGCACCGGCGCCGCGCCGCGGCGGGCCGTTGCGCCGAGCAGCCGCACGATCGGAGGCCGGTTGAGGCAGACACCCCGAGGCACCTTCGCGTAATCGAGCTTCGCCAGCTCCGCGGCGCCCTCTACGAGGTTCCAGTTCGACTGCAGCATCCGCTCGCTTGTGCCCGTCGTCGTGCCGGCATAGCTCAGCGTCCAGCGCAGCTTGCCGTCGAACTCCGGGCCGACGACCATCACGCACTGGAAGCGCCAGTGGCCGGGCTTGAACACGGTCGGCTGGCTCCGGTCCCCCGGCTCGGGACCGAACTGGTTGGCGGCGCCGGGCGGAATGTCCACGACCGACGCGTTGTGGCTGAAGTATGCGAAGGCGAGCGTATAGCTGCCGTCCGGGTTCTTGAGAAAGCCGTCGTACGCGGGGTAGATCGGCTGATTCTGCTGGGCAGCGGGGCCGGCCGGAAGCGCTCCGGCCAGAGCGAGCGCCAGCGTAGCGCGGCGGACGCGAGCGGTCATGGTATACGCCCCTTTGCGGTGCTAGAGTAAGCCTCGTTCGGGGAACCCGCAAGCCGCAGGAGGCCTCATGAAGCCGCTCGCCGCTCTGGTCGGAGCCTGTGCCGCGCTCGGTCTGTGGAGCGCCGCGATCCTCGCGCAGGCGCCCGGGCCCGCCCCGACCGCGGGCACGCCGACCTTCACCCGCGACATCCTGCCGATCCTCCAGAAGTCGTGCCAGGACTGCCATCACGCCGGTACATCGGCGCCAATGTCGCTGATGACCTACGCCGAGGTGCGGCCCTGGGCCCGCTCGATCAAGCAGAGGACCGCGCGACGCGAAATGCCGCCGTGGCACATCGATCGCAGCGTCGGCGAGTACTCGCCAGACCCGTCGTTGTCCGATGAGCAGATCGCGCGTATCGGCGCGTGGGTGGATGCCGGCGCTCCGCAGGGACTGGCTGCTGACGCGCCGCCGCCTCGCACTTTCGCCGCCGGCTCCGAATGGACCTACGGTGAGCCCGATCTCATCGTCCGCATGGAACAGGGGTTCGAGATCCCGGCCCAGGGCCCCGATTTCATCCCCGAGGAGGTTGTCGATCCCAGGCTGACCGAAGACCGCTACGTGAAGTGGGTGCAGATCATCCCGGATGCCGTGAAGGCAGTGCATCACGCACACGTCTACGTGGACCTTCCGGACGGCACCGACACCTCCGGGCTGGGCCTGGGAATGGGCTCGAACGTCGGCACGTCGATGGACCTGATCGAGTACGGCGCCGGCAACGATGCCGACATCTTTCCTGACGGCACGTCGAAGATCCTCAAGCAGGGCGCGATGTTCCGCTTCGAAGGGCATTACCATCCGTACGGTGAACGCGCGTTCGACCGGATGCGGGTCGGCATCAAGTTCTATCCGAAGGGCGTCGTGCCCAAGTACGTCGTCACCTCGCACCGCATTCGGACCGGGGTCGGCAACGACTGGGTCCTGAACCGCGAGCGCATCGAAGACCTGTTGCTGCGAGCCGGCCAGAAGCTGTCGATCGACGAACCGGCGATGCCCACGGGCGCGCTGGTGGCGGAGAACCCGCTGCACGCGGCGGCGCTGCTCAGCATCCCGCCCAATACCGTGGCGCGCCACGATCGGTACTTCCCGCTGCCCAAGCCAGCGCTCGTGATCAGCTTCCAGCCGCACATGCACTTCCGCGGCTCGCGGATGCAGCTCGAGGCGATCCAGCCGGACGGCCGCCGGGAGTTGCTGACCGACGCCACGCAATACGAGCAGAACTGGCAGGTCACCTACAAGTACAAGACGCCGCACCTCTTCCCGGCCGGCACCATCCTCCACACCGTGTCGTGGCACGACAACACCTCGAACAACCCGCACAACCCCGACCCGACGGCCTGGATCGGCTGGGGCAGCCGGACGATGGACGAGATGGGGCACGGGTGGACGGACATCGCGTTCCTGACCGAGGCGCAATATCAGGAGGAGCTCGAGCGGCGTGCGCGACCGTCGACAGCGACTGAGTCGCGACAGCGGTAGCCAACGACGGGTACCACGAAGGACGCGAAGAACACGAAGTCCACGAAGGCTTGGAAGACGCTCGACGCACGAGTCGCGAGGGTCAGCGGTCTTTGTCGTCTGCAGTCTTCGTGATCTTCGCGCCCTTCGTGTTCTTCGTGTTCCCCCGTGACAGGAAAGGCGGCGTGTCATGAACACTGCGCGATGGTCGATCACCGCCGTGACGTTGACCCTGACCGGCGCTCTGGCGCTTGACGCACGGCAGCCGGCGGCATCGGCGGTCTCCGTCGACGCCGACGACCTGGGCGGCTTGGTTTCCGGCAGCAAGGGGCCAGAGGCCGGCGTCTGGGTGATTGCCGAGACAACGGACCTGCCCACGAAATTCGCAAAGATCGCCGTCACCGACGATCGCGGCCGCTATCTCATTCCCGATCTCCCCAAGGCGGGCTACGACGTGTGGGTTCGCGGATACGGCCTCGTTGACTCGCCTAAAGTGAAGGCGGCTCCGGGGCAGACGCTCAATCTCGACGCCGTGCCCGCACCGAATCCTCACGCCGCTGCCGCGTACTACCCCGCCGGTTACTGGTTCTCGCTGGTGAAAGCGCCCGAGAAGAGCGAGTTTCCCGGCACCGGCCCATCGGGCAACGGCATCTCGCCGTCGATTCGAAGCCAATCGGACTGGCTGCGCACGCTCAAGTCCGGCGGCTGCACGGCGTGCCATCAGCTCGGGAACAAGGCGACCCGCGAGATCCCCGCCGCCCTCGGCACGTTCCCGGACATGGCGCATGCGTGGGAGCGGCGGCTGCAGTCGGGCCAGGCCGGAGGCAACATGATGGCCGGCCTCCAGCAGATCGGACGGGAGCGCGCGCTGCTCGTGCTCGGTGACTGGTCCGATCGCGTGCAGCGCGGCGAGCTGCCGCCGGCGCCGCCGCGCCCCCAGGGCCTCGAGCGCAACGTGGTCATCACGCTCTGGGACTGGGCCGACCCGAAGGTGTATCTGCACGACGAGGTTTCGACCGATCGCCGCAATCCGACGATCAACGCCAACGGGCCGATCTACGGATCGCTCGAGCTCAGCGCCGACTACGTGCCGGTGCTGGATCCGACGACTAACGCCATCACCCAGGTGAAGCTCACCGTGCGCGATCCCGATACCCCGCCTACGTCGCCGAAGATGCCGGCGCCCTCGGCCTACTGGGGCGACGAGGTGATTTGGACGAGCCGGAACAACGTGCACAACCCGATGCTCGACGAGCAGGGCCGGTTGTGGCTCACCTCAGCCGTCCGCCCGCCCGAGAACCCGGACTACTGCAAGGCAGGCTCGAACCATCCGTCGGCGAAGCTGTTTCCGATCGAGCGCTCCGGCCGGCACCTGGCGATGTACGACCCCAAGACCCGCAAGCTGACCCACATCAGCACCTGCTTCGGCACTCACCACCTGATGTTCGCCGAGGACGCCAACCACACGCTCTGGACCAGCGGCGGCGGCCAGGTCGTCGGCTGGTTGAACCGCAAGCTGTTCGAGGAGACGGGAGACGAGGCGCGGTCGCAAGGCTGGACGGCGCTGGTCATGGACACCAACGGCAACGGCCGGCGGGACGCCTACGTCGAGCCCAACGAACCGCTCGATCCCGCGAAGGACAAGCGCTTCGGCGGAGGGTTCTACTCCGTCGCGCCCGCGCCGGATGGCGCGGTGTGGGGCACTGTCCTCGGTTTCCCCGGCCAGGTTGTCCGACTCGTGCCGGGACCGAATCCGCCCGAGACGGCCCTGGCCGAGGTCTACGAGCCGCCGTTCAACGATCCGAAGAATCCTGGCTATTCGCCGCGCGGGGGCGACGTGGACCGAAATGGCGTGTTCTGGACCGCGCTCGCGAGCGGCCACCTGGCGAGCTTCGATCGACGGAAGTGCAAGGGCCCCTTGAACGGGCCGAAAGCCACGGGCCAGCATTGCCCCGAAGGGTGGACGCTGTATGCCGAGCCGCTGCCGCAGTTCAAGGGCGTCTCCGAGGGCGGCAGTGTCGAAGCGAGCTACTACACGTGGGTCGATCAGTTCGACACCTTCGGCCTCGGCGCGAACACGCCGATCAACACCGGAAACGCCTCCGAGGGCCTCCTGGCGCTGAAGGACGGCAAGTGGGTAGTGCTGCGAGTGCCGTACCCGCAGGGTTTCTACACGAAGTGGATGGACGGCCGGATCGACGACCCGCGGGCCGGCTGGAAAGGCAGGGGGCTGTGGGCCACCGTCAGCACTCGCGCGCCGTTCCACATGGAGGGCGGCAAGGGCACGACGAGCAAGGTGCTGAAACTGCAGCTCCGTCCCGATCCACTGGCGAAATAGAAGAAACCACGATGGCACGAAGGACGCGAAGGACGGCACGAAGATTTCTTTCACGAGAAGCACGCGTGACACCCCAAGAAAGGCTTCGCGCGTCCTTCGTATTCTTCGTGCCTTCGTGGTTTCTTTCTGCTCTGGCATTCGTGCTGCTGCCGGTCACGCTCATCGCACAACAAGGGGCAACCGGCGGTGAGTGGCGGACGTGGGGCGGCGATCTCGGAGTCACCCGTTACGCACCGCTCGACCAGATCACCGCTGCCAACTTCAGCACCCTCGAAATCGCGTGGCGGTTCCGCACCGACAATCTCGGGCAGCGGCCAGACTACAACCTGCAGACGACGCCTCTAATGGTCGGCGGCGTGCTCTACGCGACGGCCGGCGAGCACCGCAATGCCGTCGCCATCAATGCCGCCACGGGCGAGCTGCTCTGGATGCACCGGCTCGAAGAGGGCCAGCGCGCCGCGCGCTCGGCCCGCCGGCTGTCGGGCCGAGGTGTCGGCTACTGGACCGACGGCCAGGGCGACGAGCGCGTCTTCTACGTCACCATCGGCTACCAGCTGGTCGGCCTCGACGCGAAGACCGGCCGTCCTCTGAAGGACTTCGGCGCCGACGGCATCGTCGACCTGAAGAAGGACCTCGATCAGGAGGTCGATCCGATCGAGGGCGAGATCGCCTGGAACGGGGCGCCGGTCGTCGCGAAGAACGTGGTGCTGGTCGGCGCGGCGCACCTCGCCGGCACGGCGCCGAAGAGCCGCCGGAACACCAAGGGTTACATCCGCGCCTTCGACGCTCGCACCGGCAAGCGTCTCTGGATCTTTCACACCATTCCCCAGGCCGGCGAGTTCGGCCACGAAACGTGGCTCGAGGGATCGGCCGACTACACGGGCAACACCGGCGTGTGGACCCAGATGACGGTGGACGAAGAGCTGGGACTCGCCTACCTGCCGGTGGAGATCCCCACCGGCGACTACTACGGCGGCCACCGTCCGGGAAATAACCTGTTTGGTGAGAGCCTGGTCGCCGTCGATCTGCAGACCGGCCGGCGGGTGTGGCACTTCCAGTTCGTCCACCATCCGATCTGGGACTACGACGTGCCATGCGCGCCGATTCTGGCCGACATCACCGTCAACGGGCGGGCGATCAAGGCAATCGCGCAGCCCACCAAGCAGGGATTCCTGTTCGTGTTCGATCGGCGCACCGGCGAGCCGGTGTGGCCGATTGAAGAGCGGAAAGTCGAGCAGGGCACGGTGCCGCGCGAGTGGTACTCTCCGACGCAGCCGTTCCCCACCAGGCCGCCGGCTTTCGAGCGTCAGGGCTTTCTCGAGGACTACGTCATCGACTTCACGCCCGAACTGAAGGCCGAGGGCCTGAAGCTGCTCTCCCAGTACAAGCTCGGCCCCGTCTACACACCGCCGATCGTCCGCGGCGAGGGCGGCAAGCAGGGCCTGCTCTTCATCCCCAACGGACCGAACTGGCCGGGCGGCTCGCTCGATCCCGAGACGGGCATGCTCTACATCTACTCTCACACCCTGCTCCGCGTGCTGTCGATGGTGAACGAGCCGAAGCGCTCCGACATGAACTACATCAGCGCCGGCGGCGGCGACGACGGTGGGGGCGGAGGCGGGCTGAGCGTTCGCGGGCTGCCGCTGGTGAGGCCGCCATGGGGGCGGATCTCGGCGATCGATCTCAACCGCGGTGAGATTGCGTGGCAGATCGCCCACGGCGAGACGCCCGACACCGTCGTGGAAAATCCGGCCCTGAAGGGCGTGACTATTCCCCGGACCGGGCGTCCGGGCGGAGCCGGCGGGAGTTCCGGCGGCATCGGCACGCTGGTCACGAAGACCCTGCTCGTCTCCGGCGAAGGCGGCACCGTGCGCATGCCGGACGGCACCCGCGGTGCGATGCTCCGCGCCTACGACAAGCGGACCGGCGTCGAGCTCGCTGCGGTGCGAATGCCCGGCGCGCAGACCGGCTCGCCGATGACCTACATGCTCGGCGGCAAGCAGTACATCGTCGTCGCCGTCAGCAGTCCGACGCTGCCCGGTGAGCTGATCGCGTACAAGCTGCCGTGATGTCCACGGGGGAACACGAAGCACACGAAGGACACGAAGATCACGAAGGAAAATCAGGGATATCGACGCACGTGAATGGGAGATGCCAATGGCAGAGGCAAGTGCAGGCCACCGACAGCACCGGTACTCCGTCTTTGCCTTTCTCTTCGTGCTCTTCGTGTCCTTCGTGTTTCCCGCGCTCGACGCGGCGCTGACGGCGGACGTCTATCGCGCGCCGGGAGGCGTGATCACGATCACGCCCTTCATTCACTCGAGCATCCAGATCGAACACGCCGGGCGTGTCGTTCACGTCGATCCCTGGAGTCAGGGCGACCTGTCGGCAGCCCGGCCGGCCGATTTGATCCTGATCACGGACGATCCCGCCCATCACCTCGACGTCAAGGCAATCGCGCGGGTGCGCAAGCAGGACGCGCCGATCGTGATCCCGCGCGGCGTCGGGACGACGCCGAGCGCCCTCAAGGCAGTGCCCGACGGCATCCCGATGGGTAATGGCGAAACGCGGGAGGTCGCCGGCATACGCGTCGACGCGATTGCCGCGTACGACCTGACACCGGGCGAGCCTTACCACCCGAAAGGCGAGGCCAACGGCTACGTCCTCACCATTGCCGGCGCGCGATTGTATGTCGCCGGCGTGACCGAGTGCGTGCCGGAGATCCGCGCGTTGAAGAATGTCGACGTCGCGTTCTTCCCGCTCAACCTGCCGCTCGCCCGGATGGAACCCGACGCGGCCGCCGCGTGCCTGAAGGGGCTCGCGCCGAAGGTGGTCTACCCGTATCACTACGATCAAGACTGGGTGTCCGCCGTAGGCCGGGGACAACCCCGCCCCACACCGACCAGGCGCGGCCTTGATCAACTGAAGGGCGCTCTCGCATCTGCCGGCATCGAGGTGCGACTGGCGGAGTGGTACCCGGCGCAGTAAACGAAACCACGAAGGACGAAGGACACGAAGGACGCACGAAGACCTTTCTTGGGGTGTCACGCGTGCTTCCTCGAGGGAATGCGGCGTGACGTTTGCCTTCCAAGGAAAGGCTTCGTGCCGTCCTTCGTACCCTTCGTGCCTTCGTGGTTTCTTTTTTACACGTGTGCACGCAGCGGCGGGTGCATCCGCTTGCCGTGCGTCAAGGACATCAACACCACGTCCGATGTAACCGGCGCCCGGCGAAAGGCGTCCACGCCGATCGCGTCGGCAATCGCGTTCATCACCGCGCCATAACCGGCGCCGACGGGTGGTTCGCCCACGCCTCGCGCGCCAACCGGGGTCTCCGGATCCGGAATGCCAAGGGCGACGGCCGGCATCGTGTGCGGCACGTCCAGGATCGTCAGCGGCCGATTGTTGTAGAAGCGCCGAGCCAGTGAGAGCCCGTAATGCGGATCGTAGACGAGCCGCTGATACAGCGCGTGGGCAATCCCGAGGCAGCAGCCGCCATTCAACTGCGCGGTCAGGCTGCGCGGGTTGACGACCACCCCGACGTCGCCGACGCTCAGGAAATCCACCAGGCGCACCACGCCCGTCTCCACGTCCACTTCCACTTCGGCGAAGCCGGCGACGAAGGAGTAGGTGTCGCCGTCCCGTGGGTAAGTGTCTTTCGCCACACCCATCAGGCCCAGCCCGGCGAGCTGCGCGGCCGCGGCCTTGGTGACGGCGTGGATGTCCTCAGGCAGCTCGTGGCCGTCGTAGGCCCCGCCAAGCGCAATCGCGCGACTCGCGGCTTGCCCATACGTCAGCCCGCGGGCCGGCTGCCCCTTGCGAGAGACGCGCTCGCTACCCAGCTCGTAGTCATCGGGTGCGCCGCCGAGGTCGTGCGCCGCGATCGCCTGCAGCTTCCGCTTGAGGTCCATCGCGCCGGCATGGTTCGCCCGGGTCATCGCGTGGGTCGTCTGCGAGCCGACCGAGAGGCAGGTCCACGGAAGCCCTTTCCCGGTGTTGCCCCAGACCACCTCCACCTTGTCCCATGGCATTGCCAGGACGTCTGCGGCGACGCGCGCGAGGTCGATCACGGAATGAGTGCCCAGGTTGCCGACGCCGGACTGCACGTAGAGGCGTCCGTCAGGCCGAATCGTCATCAGCCCGTCGTAGCCCACCGATCCGGAGCCATGCGGGCCGATGGTGACACCGACGCCGGTCACCTTGCTGCCGCGGCGCTGCCCGGAGCGCGAGACGCGCGCCGTCCAGTCGAACAGCTCCGCACCGCGATCGAGCGCCGCCTTCACATTCGCGCCGGTCACGTAGCGGCGCTGGCCGGTGGCCCCGGCCGGCCCGTAACGTGCCTTCCCTTCGGGCGAGTTCATGCGCCGGAGCGCGACCTGGTCGATGCCAAGCGCCTTCGCGGCCTTGGTCATCACCGGCTCGATGATGCCATTGGCCTGCATCGGGCCTGGCGATCGCTGCTGCGTGCGCGGCGGCGTGTTCGTGAGGACGTTGACGGCCCGCCACCGCATCGTTGCCGGCTGGTAGACCAGCGACGCCGAGAGTCCGGCGGAGCGGTGATCGCCCATCGGCCCGTAGGGTCCACCGTCCTGGACGATGAACAAATCGAGGGCGGTGATCCGGCCGTCCTTCGCGAAGCCGATCTTCGCCCGCCCCACCATGCTGGTCCGGGCCCGGCCGAAGTAGCTTTCCTCTTCGCGGCTCACCCGCATCATCACCGGCGCGCCGGCTTTCTTCGACAGTAGCGCCGGAATCGCCATCGTGACCGAGCCGCCGCCCTTGCTGCCGAAGCCGCCGCCAGTGTACTCGCTGATCAGCACGACCTGCGACGGCTCGACGCCGACCCAGCGCGCGACCGCGTCCACCGTGCGCACCACGCTCTGCGTGGAGCAGTGGAGATACAGCTTTCCGTTCTGCCAGTAGGCCATCGCGCTGCGCGTCTCGAGCGGGTGGTGGCCGGTGGATGCGACGACGAACGTTTCGTCGAGGACGAGCTCTGCGGCGGCGAGGCCGGCGTCGAGATCGCCGACCGACCACTCCTCGATCGCCTTGCCCATCGGCAGCTGCCCGTCGCCGGCGTCCGCGAAATCCGTCTCGCTCCATTTGAGCCGCTCGATGGCGGGACGCGGCGGCGCTCCGCCGCCCTGACCTGCCGGCGGCGCGCCCCACACGTTGCCGTCGAGGCGAGCGTCGGGTCCATCGGGCCGAAGGCTGTCGAGCGGATCGATCACGAACGGCAACGGCTCGAGCGAAATGTCGATGAGCTCGATCGCTTCGGCGGCGGTCGCTTCGTCCACGGCTGCGACCGCAAGAATGGGCTCACCTCCATAGAGCGGCTCGTTGGTGAGCGCGCGCTCGGCGCCAGCGAGGTCCGGGAGGTCGTCCGCGGTAAGGATGGCGCGGACGCCGGGCAACGCGAGCGCAGCCCTGGTGTCGAGGTGCGTCACGCGCGCGTGCGGCTGCGGGCTCAGCAGCAGCTTGCAGAAGAGCATGCCTTCGGCGCGGAAGTCTTCGGCGTAGCGGGCGCGCCCGGTGACTTTCGCGACGATGTCGGGCGTGATGTAGTTGGTGCCGACGAGCTTCTCCGCCACGCGAACCCTCCGTCGCGCCGAATGTAGCACTAGACTGGGGCGAAGGCCCGGTGAAGCTCAACCGCAAGTTCACCATCGCGGCGCTGGTGCTCGGCGTGCTGCTGTTCATCGGCGGCTGGCGCGCCTTCGACTTGCGCCAGTCGCGCCAGGACATGCTCGTAGCTGCCGATGCGCGCGCGAGGAATCTCGCGCACATCCTCGCCGAATACCTCGCCGGTTCATTCGCCGGCGGCGACGCGGCGCTGCGCCAGCTCGCCCTCCACGGCGCACGCATCGGAGGGCTTCGCGCGCCGGCGGATGAGTGGCTCCCCATCCTGACCCAGGCCCGCGCCGGCCTCTCCGGCATCGGCGCCATCTCCGTCATCGACGGCACCAGCACGGTCCGCCATTCCACGCGACCCGAGATCGTCGGGCAGCGCCGCGCCGAATGGACCATGCAGCAGGCGCTCTCGGCCGATCCCGGCGACACGCTGATCGTCGGTCCGCCGGTCGTCGCCGTCGTACCGCCGTTCGAGTACCTCATTCCGCTGGCGCGGAGGCTGTTCAGCCGCGACGGCCGCGTGGAGGGGGCCGTCGTTGCCTCGTTCATTCCGGACGCGCTCAGGGCCTTCTTCCGCACCGTAGACGTCGGACAGCAGGGCAGCGTCTGGGTGTTTCACCCGAGCGGTATCACCCTCCTCCGCGAGCCGTCGGCCTACACGGCGCTCGGTCAGAACGCCGCCGGAAACGCGCTCTACGAGGCGGCCATCCAATCGCCGCGGGGCACTCTACGAGGCCTGACGACACCAGAAGGCGGGGTGCAGCGATCCGCGTTCGAACGCGTGGCCACGGTGCCGCTGACCGTCGCCGTCTCCCTCGACGAGAGCGAAGTGCTGGCGCCGTGGCGGCGGGAACTGGCGCTGTCGATTGTCGCGATGCTCAGTGTCGTGTTCGTCTGCGGCGTCACGATGCTTGGGCTGTTCCGGCAGATGGACGCGGTCGAGGTGGCCCTCGCCCGGGAGAAGGCCGCGCGTGCGGAGGCCGAAGCCGCCAGCGCGCTCAAAGACGAGTTCCTGATGACCGCTTCTCACGAGCTCCGCACGCCGCTGGGAGTAATGCTCACCGGCGCAACGGTCCTGGCATCCAACCGGATCAACGAGGCGGAACGCAGACAGACCATCGACGCCATCGCCCGAAACGCGAGGACCCAGGCGAGACTCGTCGGCGATCTGCTCGATGTGTCCAAGGGTATGGCCGGCTCTTTCAGGCTGGATGTCTCCACGGTTGCCGTCGCTGACATCGTGCGCGCTGCCGTGGAGACCGTGAAGGTTGCGGCCGAGGCCAAGGGCGTGAGGCTCGACGTCCAGATCGATCCCGGGGTCGGCACGCTGGTCGGGGACGGCTCGCGCCTGCAGCAGGTTTTGTGGAATCTTCTGTCGAACGCGGTCAAGTTCACGGCCGGCGGCGGTGAGGCACGGGTCCGCGCCGGAAGACAGGGGGCGAATGTGATCATCGTGGTCTCGGACACCGGGATCGGGATTTCGCCCGAATTCCTGCCGCATGTCTTCGATCGATTCCGCCAGGAGCACACCGGCATGACCCGACCCTTCGGCGGCCTCGGGCTGGGGCTCGCGATCGCCCGGCATCTCGTGGAGCTGCACGGCGGCGAGCTGACGGTGGAGAGCGAGGGGCGCGGCCGCGGCGCCCGGTTCAGCGTGCGGCTGCCCGTCGGCGGCATCCGGCAGGGCATGGCTGCGAACCGCTCGGCCGAGCCCGCCCTCAATTGACGATCGTGCCCGCTCCCCCGAGCCGCATTCGTCTGCGAACACCTCTCTTCGGATCGCTCCTGTGCGCGGTGACCGCGACGGTTTCCCTGCCGATCGCGCTCGAATCGCAGCCGAGCGACGCGCTCAGTGCGCTCCTCGAGCAGGCAACGGTCGCCGGCCAGGTGCCCGGCTTTGAAAACGAGTACGTGCGCGTGACCTACACGCTGCTGGAGTACGCCGCGACGCGCGATCGCTCCGCATCCGCCCGACCGGTGCTGCTCTACGTCCGCCTCCAACCGTCGCCGGGCCGCCTGAACACACGCCCGCTGTTGCCGCCTCGCGGCTCGGCCCCGATATGGAGACCAGGCGTGATGCCGCGCGCGGTGGAGATCGCCCTGCTGGCACCGCCACCGCTCCCTCCGCAGCTCGGGACGGTTGGCACCGAGCCGCCGCGCGGAACCGTCGAAGAAACGTCGTGGAATGGCGGCCGCTTGCTCCTGGCCACCTACCGGCCGCTCGATTACGGCGCCGGCGCCGGTCCGTATCCGTCGGTGACGACGTTTGTCTCCGACGGCGTGGTCGAGGTTTCCTCGCGGGGGCTGCGGCGGCGAATGGCCGTGCAGGCCGGCGACGCCTTCTGGTTCGACGCCGGCACGCGGATCACTGTCATGGACGACTACCCGGTTGGCGCCGCCATCGTGCAGCTGATCGCCCGCCGATGAGTGGCGGCCCTGCGGACGGATAATGGGCGCGCCATGCTGCGCTCACGACTGCTCTCGATTGCTGTTCTCGCCCTGCTCGCATCGTCGTCATCTGTCCGCGGACAGGCTCCTGTCATTGCTGACGCCGATCCGAGAATCGCCCGCCTCGTAGCTGCGGTATCGGAGGAGCGTCTCCGCGCCCTGGGCACGAAGCTGGTGAGCTTCGGGACGCGGGAGAGCATGTCGAACGTGTCTTCCTCCACCCGCGGCATCGGCGCAGCGCGGCAATGGATTTTCGACGAGTTGACCCGCTCGAGCCCGCGCCTCCAGGTGTCGTTCGACACGCACATCATTGCCCAGCAAGGACGCTTCACGCAGCAAACCGAACTGCGCAATGTGATGGCGGTGCTGCCCGGCCGCTCGCCGCGACGGATTTACATCACCGGGCATTACGACTCGGTCAACCTTGGCGCCGGCGGCCAGCAGGCGCTCAACACCGGCGGCGGCGCGAACTCGCAGGCCCGCGAAGACATCGATCACAACTCCGAAGCGCCGGGCGCCAACGACGACGGCAGCGGCACGGTGCTGACGATGGAGCTGGCGCGGGTGTTCGCCGAGAGCGGCGTGCAATTCGACGCCACGCTGGTGTTCATGTGCTGGGCCGGCGAGGAGCAGGGGCTGGTCGGCTCCGCGGCCCATGCGCAGCAACTGGCGGCGAGCAAGGCGATCGTCGAAGCCAATCTCAACAACGACATCGTCGGCAACAGCCACGGCGGCAACGGCGTGGTGGACGCCGAGACGGTCCGCATCTATTCGGTCGGGCCCGAGGACTCGATGTCGCGCTCGCTGGCCCGCTATGTCGCGCGGATGGCTGCTGTCTACGTGCCATCGCACCGGATCCGGCTGATGGCGAGAGAGGACCGCTTTGGCCGGGGCAGCGATCACTCGTCGTTCACGCGGCAAGGCTACCCCGCGATCGTGTTCCGCGAGGCCAACGAGAACTTCTCGAAGCAGCACACCGCCGCCGACACCCTCGAGGGCGTGGACTTCGCCTACCTGGCGCAGAACGCCCGCGTGAATGCCGCCGCGGCCGCGTCGCTTGCGCTGGCGCCGCCGGCCCCAAAGGTGACCGGCGACCGGGGACAGAACCTGATCACACGGGGCAAGTCGGGCTACGACGCTCACCTTCAGTGGCAGGCGTCACCTGGGGCAGTCGCGTATCGCATCTCCTGGCGCGACACGTGGAGCTACGACTGGCAGCATCGGCAGACCATTGGAAACGTAACCGAGTACGTCCTTCCCAACGTCTCGATTGACGACTTCGTCTTCGGCGTGTCGGCGGTGAGCGCGGACGGGCTCGAGAGCATGACCAGCGCCTACGTGTCGCCGGTGCGGCAGAGCACGGACGTCAAGGTGGTCAAGCCGTGATCGCGCAGGATCTCCGGCACGCGTTCCGGACCCTGTCGCGCTCGCCACGCTTCACGGCGATCGCCGCAGCGGTCGTGGCGTGCATGGCGCCGGTCCGGCGGGCCACACGAGTGGACCGGATGGTGGCGCTGCGCGACGGGTAGCGCGCCGTTCAGGGATCTCGCCACGAGCGTCGCAGGTTGAGCGCTCATGGCCGCGGCAGGATACCATTGGCCTCTATATGGGCCTCTTCTCGATCGGGCTCGCATCGGGTCTGCTCACGGCCCACCTGTGGGCGCAGTCGGCGCAGGCGTCGGGCGATCAGTCAGCCATCCTGGATCTCGTGCAGCGGCTGGCCGCCGCCTGGGTCAGCGGCGATCGCGCGTTCATCGAGGGGCTGCTCGCCGACGACTGGACCGTCATCGATCAAGGCGGCCGGGTGCTGACCAAGCGGCAGGTGCTCGACGAGGCGTTCGCCTCGGCCGAGCGGCGCATCGAATCGATGGTGGTCGACGAGGTGCAGGTGCGGATGCTGGGCGACGTGGCAGTCGCAACCGGCCGGACACGGGCCGCCGGGAGCTACCGGGGCGTGAGCGCGACCGTGACGCTCCGGTTCACCGATGTCTTCGCACGCCGCCAGGGGCGGTGGCAGGTCGTGGCCTCGCAAGGCACGACGGTGGCGCCGTAGCGAGTCACCGCTGCGCTCTCGTCTCACCTCTGCCCCACCGTGCCCGCACGGATGAGCGTCGCTGCTCATCAACGAAAGGACTCCGTGAGGTCATTCCTGACGAAGCAAGCTCTCGCGTTGCTCCTGGCCGTTGCCCTCAGCCAGGGAGAGGGGCTGGGCCAATCCACGCTGCCGCCAGCGGAGTCGAGCTTTTCCAGAGATCCGGCGCTGGTGGCCGATTGGGCCGATCGCCTCCTGGGCGACGATGCCAAGGTCCGAGTGACCGCCGAAGCCGCCCTGGTTGAGGGCGGGCCCCGTTCGCTGCCTTTGCTGAGACGATTCCTCACCCTGGAGCAGGAGGACCTGCATCTCGCAACGTTTGAGATCATCCGGCGGATCGGTCCTCCTGCCATTCCGCTGCTGGTGGAGCTGCTGCGGAATGAGCGGGACTCCACTCGGCGCAACGCCGCCGATGCCTTGATTGACCTGGCGCCCCATACCGAAGGGATTCAACCGGCGCTGAAGCAAGCGTTGAAAGACGAGGATCCGATGGTCGCAGGCGATGCCGCGCGTGCGCTGGGCGCTTTGGGCAGGAGTGCCAGCACGTCGGTCAGCGCGCTCGTCGATACGCTGTCGCACGAGGAACCGTACGTCCGCATCTACGCGGCGGAAGCTCTGGCGTCCATCGGGCCGAACGCGGTCAAAGCGACTGGCGCCCTGGCACAGGCCCTGCGCGATCGCGTTCCCGGTGTTCGATGGGCGGCCTGCGAGGCTCTCGCAAGCATCGGCCCGGCTGCGCAGTCTGCGGTCCCGCAGTTGATCGAAGCCCTGGAGGATGAATTCCTCTATGTGCGGATCTTCGCGGCCGGAGCTCTGGGAAGCATCGGACCGAAGGCACAGTCGGCCCGGGAAGCGCTGAGGGCGGCATCAAACGATCCCCTCTTGCGTACCGAAGCGGAGTGGGCGTTGAGTCGAATCGCGGGACTCAAACCGGGAGAGCTTCTCGCCTCACCCGTTGTGGCCGCGTCTTCGGTCGCGCCCGAACTCGCAGCGACTGTCGCCCAGACGGGCAATCCTCCGATTGACTGGGACACCGCGAGCGGTCGGAACATCGTCTGGACCGTCGAGTTGGGAAACGAAACCTACGGACGTCCCGTCGTTGCCGGCGATGCGGTCTATGTGGGCACCGACAACGCAAGGCACATGAATCCCGCCTTCGAGGAAGACGGCGGTGTGCTCATGGCGTTTCGGGCGACGGATGGCGCGTTCCTGTGGCAGGACGTGGCCCCGCGGGTGGAACGCGGCCTCAGGGACTGGCTCTTGCCATCGACGACAAGTGCGCCTCATGTCGAGGGTGACCGGTTGTACTACGTCACTGCCGACTGTCAGCTCCGTGCCCTCGACACCCAGGGTTTCGCCGATGGTGAGAACGATGGCCCATATCAGGACGAAGACTTCAACGGCCAGGGCGCAGCAGACATCGTCTGGCAGCTGGACATGCCCTCTTTAGGTGTCTTCCCGCATGAAGCCTGCAATAGCAACGTATTGGCGCTTGGCGATCTGCTCATGGTGAGTACCTCCAATGGTCAGAATGAAGGCCATACGCGCGTTCCATCGCCGCGCGCTCCGAGTCTGATTGCGGTGAACAAGCACTCGGGCGACGTCGTCTGGCGCGCTACTGGCGCGGGCGGGCAGGTATTGCACGGCCAGTGGTCCAGCCCGGTCGCGGCCAACATCAATGGACGCTTGCAGGTGCTCTTCGGCGGAGGAGATGGTTGGCTGCGCTCCTACGACGCGGCGTCGGGTCACGAAATCTGGCGATTCGACGGCAATCCGAAGGACGCCCGCTGGCTTCCGCGGCCGCGAGTGTTTTCGCGCGGCTCGATCATTGCTGCACCGGTCTTCGACGACGGCCGCGTCTTCGTGGCGATGGGACTGAGTCCTGGGCATGGCAGCGGACCCTCATTGATCCATGCGATCAGTCCCAACGGCCAGGGAGACGTGACCGAGAGCCGGATCCTCTGGACTTCTCGCGAGGTCGGTCGGGTCGTCGGCACACCCATTGCGAAAGACGGTCTGCTCTACGTTGGCGACCTGGGCGGAACGATTCATTGTCTGGACGCAGCGACCGGCGCCCACCTCTGGAAGCACGAGACGAACGCGGCGATCTGGGGCAGCCTTCTACTTACCGGCGAGCGGCTCTACGTGGGGAACGAAGCCGGCACGATGACCGTCCTTCGTACCGGCCGGCGAAAGGAATTGCTGGGAGAGATCGAGATGGACGCGGCTATCTATACTCCCCCAGCCCTGGTCGGCGATTCGCTTTTTCTGGCCACCGCGATTCGCTTGTACCGCATCTCGGAACGGTTTTGAGCTAGTCACGGAGCGCGGCGGCGGCATCGCTCGACACTGCACGCCGGGCCGGCCAGAGCGCAGCGGAGACCGACAGAAAGACGGCCACTGTCACCGCACCGGCGAGTGCAGCGGGATCGTGTGGTCGGACCTCGACGAGCAGGCTCGTCACCAGCCGCGCCAGGCCGGCCGCGATCACGGCACCGATAATGGCAGCCGGGGCCACGATTCGGGCCGCCTCCGAAAGGACGTCGCGGCGAAGCCGAGCTGGCGACGCTCCCAGCGCGGCGCGAATGGCCAGCTCGCGTCGTCGCAACGTGATGACGAGGGACAGGAGGCCGACGAGAGCGATCACCGACAACATCGCCGCCAGGGTGCCGAAGCCGGTGAGGATCCGCATCGCAAAGCGCCACGGCGCTTTCTCGCGGGCAACGGTGTCGGTGAGTACCGTGACCTCGCCGGTCAGTACCCCCGAATCGAGCGCGCGCGCCATCGCTTGAATGTCGCCGATCACCCGCTCAGGCGGCCCGACGGTCCGAACCATCACATCGCGCAGTCGGATCGTCGACTGGGCGGCAGGCAGATAGACGTCGAGGCGCGGATCGACGATGCCGCGGTGGCGTGCATCTTCGACAACGCCCACGACCGTCTGCCATCGCGGCGTTTCGAGGCCGCCCGGCTTTCGCTGTGTCGCCACGAGAATCAGCTCGCCGACCGGGTCCCTGCCTGGCCAGAGCTGCGCCGCCGTGGCGGCGCCGACGATCACCACGTTCGGCGCGTCGGCGACATCGGCCGTGGTGAAGCGCCGGCCCGCAATCACGCGGGTACCCACCGCGTCGAAATACGTCGGGCTCACGACCTGCAAGTTCACTCTCGGGTTGGCGCGCCACGCTGCGTCGGGGCCGAGGCCTTCTTGTCCCTTCAGCACGGGAATCGTGTCGCTGCCGATTGGTCCGCTGAGCGGACGCCGTGCCATCGCTGCGGCGCCGCGGACTGCCGGCAAGGACGCGATTCGGGCCAGCAGGCTGTCGAAGAAGGTGTCCCACCGCGCGAGATCGGTCGCCGAGGGCTGCAGCTCGATCGCCACCAGGTTGTCCGGCTCGAATCCGAGCGGCGTTCGATCCAGGGTCCGAACGCTGCGGATGAAGAGCGCCGCACCACTCAACAGGACCACGGCCGCGGCGACCTGCGACGCGACGATGAACCGCTGCATGCGCCGCTCGCGCGGGTGCGCGGCAGCTCGCGCGCCGGCGGCAAGCACGCGGGCCGGATCGATGCGGCTGACGAACAGCGCCGGCCACACCCCGGTGAGCACGGTGGTGAGGCCGGCCAGCAGAACGGCGGCGGTCAGTGCGGTTGGCGTCAATAGGCGGAGCTCGACCTCCGTCGCCGGCAGGGGTGCCCAACCGACCAGCAGGCGGGCAACCGTCCAGGCCACGCCGAGCGCCAGCAATGCACCGGCAACGCCGATCGCCGCGCTTTCGATGAGCCCCTGGCGGATCAGCCGCGCCCGTGGGGCGCCGAGCGCAAGTTGCACGGCGAGAGCGCGATCGCGGTAAGCCGCTCGATAGAGATGAAGCCCTGCGACGCTACTGCACGCCAACAGCACCATCAGCAGCGATCCCGCGAGCATCGTCCACAGCACGGGTTTCGCCGGCCCGGCCAGGTAGTCACGAACCGGCGTCACAGCGACCCCTGAGGGGGTTCCGGCCGAGCTCTTCTGGGCGCGAACGATCGGGCCGATCCGTTCGGCGGTCGCGGCTGGCGTCGCGCCGGACCGCAGGCGGCCAAGCCCGTAGAACACGCGGTAGTGGGTGAGGTACCAGTCCTCGACTTCGGTTCGATCGCCGGGAACGCCGGCTGCAATCGAGCGCAGCATAGGCGCGGCCGGCAGCCAGTAGTCGACGCCGCCAGGGAAATCGAAGCCGCGCGGCATGACGCCGACGATCTCGACCGGCTGCGGCGAGTCGGTGACGATTCGCTGCATCAGGACGGTCCGGCCGACCACGGACGGGTCGCGCCCAAACACGCGCGTCCAGTAGCCGTCGCTGATCACCGCGACGCGCGGCTGCCCGCCAACGTCGTCGGCTGGCTGGAAGACACGTCCGATCTGGGGCCGGGTACCGGCAACGTCGAAGAAGCGGGCCGACACCCAGCTCGCGGTCGCGCGGACCCGCGACTCGCCGGTTGCGATGGCAACCGGCACGTTCACCGACGTGAAGACGGCAACCGAAGTCAGCGGCGCATCAGGACCCGCCCACTCCTCTGCTTCGCCGAGCCCGACCTCGACTATCGGGGTCGAACGGGCGGCATCGAGCTGCCAAACGACGGCAGTTCCGGCAGGGTCCGCCATGTGTAGCGGCGCAAACAAGGTCGCGCCGATGATCTCAAGGACTGCTACGGTCGGGCCGACCGTGCTGGCGAGCACGACAACTGCAACGCCGGCGAAAAGATGATCGCGAGCGAGCGCACGGAGGGCATCCCGACAATCGGAGAGCACGCGGGCTGGATGCTACCAGACCGCTCCGAACCTCGCGAACCCTGCGAACTCGCGAACCCTGAGAACCTACTCCTGGGTCGCGGCGCGGCCCCAACGCGACGGGCGGAACTGGCCGATGAACCGCTTCCAGCGCCGGTTCACCACCGTCTCCTCGAGTCCGGCGAACTGCACGTAGGCAACCGGAATCAGCAGGAGCGTCAGGAACAGGCACAGCGACTGCCCGCCAACGACGACCAGCGCAATCGCAGCCCGGCCGGCGCCGCCGATGCCGAGGCCCAGCGAAGTCGGGATCAGCCCGGCGATGATCGCCGAGGTGGTCATCAGGATCGGCCGCAGCCGGGTCTTGGCCGCCTCGAAGATCGCCTCGCGCGCGCTCATGCCCTGGGCCCGGAGGATGTTCGCGTAATCCACCTGCAGGATCGCGTTCTTCTTGACGATGCCGAGCAGCAGCAGGATGCCGAGCGCGCTCCACAAGTTGAGCGTCCGGCCCGACAGCCACAGCGTGAGCAGCGCGAACGGGATCGACATCGGCAGCGCCATCATGATGACGATCGGCTGGATGAAACTCTCGAACTGGGAGGCCAGCACCATGTAGACGAAGATCATCGCCAGGCTGATCGCCATGAGCAGATTGGCGGTGGTCTCGTCGAGGATCTTCGACTGCCCCTGCAGCCGGTACGACATCGTCGGCGGCATGCCGAGGTCGCCGAGGGTGGCGCGGAGATCGTTGGAGGCCTCGTCGAGCGCGTGTCCGGGCGCCACGTCGGCGGTCATCATCACGGTGAACTGCCGGTTCGAGCGCTGCAGCGAGCTCGGGCCGAGGCCGCGCTCGATCCGCGCGATGTTGTCGATACGCACCGGCCCATTCGTCGATGGCACGGTCAGCCGACCGATCTCTTCCACGTCGCGACGCTGGTTCTCGAGCACGCGGATCTTGACCGGATACTGCTCCTGCCCTTCCTTGTAGAACGAGATCTGATCGTCGCCGGCGACGGCCAGGCGCAGCGTGTTGCCGATCGTCGCCATCCGGACGCCGAGGTCGGCGGCACGCTTGCGATCGACGGCGACGTGAATTTCGGGGTTAGAGACGCTGAGGGTGATTTTCGGCTCGGTGATGCTCGGCACCGCGCGGACCGCGTTCAGCGCCTTCATCGAGAAATCGGTGAGCTGGTTGAGATCGGGGCCGAGAATGTTGGCCGAGATCGCGTAGCCGCCCGCACCTTCACCGCTGCCGAGAGCGTTGCGCGAGGTGATGCTTGGCCGATACGCCGGGTGCGCCGCCAGCCGCCGGCGCATCTCGGTGATCATCGCGGCCTGGGTGTTCTTCCGCTCCTCCAGCGGCAGCGCCTGGCAGAGGAAGTGGATGTGCGTGGAGTTGCCGCCCGGCCCGCTGACGCCGATCGACGGTTCGATCGCGGCCACGCCCTCGATCCCTTCCAGCTCCTTGACCAGGGAGAACGCGACCTCGGCGGTGCCGTCGATCGACGTCCCTTCGGGTGTGTCGACGTGGATGGTCCACTCACCCATGTCCTCGTTGGGCACGAACTCACGGCCGACCATCCGGTTGAGCGGGAACATGGTGGCCGCGGTCAGCAGCGAGATCGCAATCACTATCACCGGATGGTCCAGCGCCCACTTCAGCGACCGCCCGTACCAGACGTCGAGCCGGTGGAAGAAGCCCTGCTCCTTGGTCTTGTGATCGGCTTCGCCGTCGGACACCTTCAGGAACCGCGAGCTCAGCATCGGCGTCAGCGTGAAGCTGACCAGCATCGAGACCAGGATCGAGAACGCCATCGTCCAGCCGAACGGGTTGATGAACCGCTTGGCATAGCCGTTCATGAAGGCGATCGGCAGGAAGATCACGACCAGCGACAGCGTGGTGGCCATGACCGCCAGCGCCACTTCGCGGGTCCCCTGGATGGCGGCGTCGAACGGCGTGCAGTTCTTCTCCTCGATGTACCGGAAGATGTTCTCGAGCACGACGATCGCGTCGTCGATGACGATGCCGACGGCAAGTGTTATGCCGAGCAGCGTCATGTTGTTGAGCGAGAAGCCCATCACGTTCATCAGCGTGAACGAGGCGATGATCGACGCCGGAATCGCCAGCGAGGCGATGATCACCGCCCGGATGTTGCGGATGAACACCATCACGACGATCGCCGCGAAGAGGCTTCCCATGATCAGGTGCTCTTCGAGCGAGGCGACCGAGGCGTAGATGAACTTCGAGTCGTCGCGGATCACGGTGATCGTCACCGAGGGCGGCAGCGAGCGCTGGACGCTCTTGAGACGGTCGCGCACCGCCTCGATCACCGTCACGGTGTTCTCTCCCATGGCGCGGCGGATGTCGAGCATCACCGCCGGCTTGTCGCCGAGCCAGACCGCGGTGGTCGGCCGTTCGAACCCGTCCTCGGCGTGGCCGATGTCGGAGACCCGGATCGGCGTGCCGTCCTTGGTCGCGACGACGATGTTGTTGAAGTCCTCGGTCGCGTCGATTCGGCCGAGCGTTCGCAGCAGGAGCTGGCCCTTGCCCTGTTCGACGGTACCGCCCGGCACCTCGACGTTCTCGGCGTCGACCGCGTCGCGGACCTGCGAGATGGAGAGCCCGTAGGAGTTCAGCTTCTGGATGTCGACTTCGATGTGGATCTCGCGGGCCCGGCCGCCGCCCAGCGTTACCTGGCCGACGCCGTTGACCGTCTGGATGGCGCGGGTGATCTGCTTGTCGGCGAGCTCGGTCAGCGTCCGCAGGCTCATCGCGTCGGACGAGATGATCAGCGACATCACCGGGTCGGCGTCGGGATCCACCTTGGTGATGACCGGCGGCAGCAGCGTCGGCGGAACGCTGCGGATGGCGCTGGCGACCTTCTCACGAACGTCGTTGGAGGCGTCGTTGAGGTCGCGCTCCAGGACGAAGCGGACCGTGATGTTGCCGCGCCCTTCGCTGATGCGCGCCGAGATCTCGTCGATGCCGGAGACGCCGCTGATCGCTTCTTCCATCGGCTCGATTACCGACGAGGAGATCTCGTCGGGGCTGGCGCCGGGG
>DATJFF010000185.1:0-91671 GCA_035495795.1 Vicinamibacterales bacterium | reverse complement strand
TTGACCGTGTGCGGGATGTCCTGTGGATTGGTGCCGTATTCGCTGCCGAAATCGAACGTGTTCTGCGCGGTCGCAGCCTCGTTCGAGCCCTGCGTCGTGCCCTTGTTGCGCGAGTACTGGTACTGGAAGCCGCCGGTGAAGCCCGAACGGAACCGCCGCGTGGCGCTGATCTGCAGGGCGTCGTACTTGGCGCTGCCGCAGCCAGCCGTCGGATAGGTTCCGGCTATGTCGACGCTGTCCAGGCATCCCGCGGTCTTGAAGTCGATCTGCCCGTAGCTCGGGACCGGGCGAATCCGGCTCACCGGGTCCAGCACGTTGCCGACGCCGCGGAGGAACATGTCGTAGCCCTTGCTGCCGGTGTATCCCACCGTCAGGTTGACGGCGCCGGGCAGTTCCTGCGACACGCTGAACCCGTACTGCATGTTGTATTCGTTCGGGTAGTTGTGGGTGTAGCCGCGAATCGACAGCAGGTTGCGAATCGTGGCCGGATCCACCGGGTAGGCCAGGGTGTTGGCCGCCACGTCCGAGGCCTGGATGCGGCTGCGATCGATGAAGTTCTCGATCGGCTGGATGCGATCCTCGAACTGGCCCGGGCCGTAGTACAGCCCGAAGCCGGCGCGCACCACGGTGTTCGACGTCAGCTGGTAGGCCGCCGACAGGCGCGGCGAGAAGTTGTTCTTGTCGGCGTCGTAGAAGCCGTTGCTGGCGCTGCCGAAGTCGTTCTCCTCGATGAAGAACGGCTTGGCGCGGTCCTGCGCCTCCTTGACGACCGAGTAGTAGTCGTAGCGCAGGCCGAGCTCGAGCGTCAACCGGTCGCCGGCGCGCCAGGAGTCCTGAAGGAAGCCAATCAAGTAGAACTGCTGCGGCTCGAAGAACGGCGAGTCGGCGGTGATCGCGTACTGGTTCAACCGGTTGTCGATGAAGTCGGTGATGGAATTGTAGGAGAGCTCGTTGCTGCCGAGGAACTGGAACTTCGATGCGATGTTCCGGTACTCGAATCCACCCTTGAAGGTGTGGGCGCCGCGCGTCAGCGTGGCCGCGTCCGACAACGAAATCGAGCGCGGGTCGAAGTTCGACCCGGTGGTGGACGAAGCGCTGGTGGCGCGGATCAGAAGGCCGCTGCGGGCAATGCCCGTGGTGCCCCGTGCGTCGATCGAGGACGAGGTGAACGAACCCGACAGCGAAACGCCGGTCGGGTCGTAGCCGGCCGGACCGAACGCATTGGCGCTGGTCTGGGGCAGGTTCACGCCGACCTTGACCTCGTTGACGAGGTTGCTTCCGACAATGCTCTGGAAGTTGCCGACGATGTTCTGCGGCTGCTGCCTGGCCAGGACGCGGCGGGGCGTCACCGTGCGATCGGGCGTGTCCACCCGTCCGTCGCTGAACAGGTAGCGGCCGTAGAAGGAGTGCTTGTCGTTGAAGCGGTGATCGACGCGCAGCGACATGCTGTCCTCGCGCTGCTCGGCGGTCGTGCTCATCGTGGCCAGCGCAACCAGCGGATTGTCGGTGGCCACGGTGCCTTGAGGGAACCCGTTCAGCAGCGGTGCGACGGCCTGGGTGCGCGTCGCGCTCTGGCCCTGACCGCTGCCGACCGGCTCTCCGGCCAGGACCCGCCGCCGCGCCTCATCGCTCGGCACCGCTTCGGTGAAGGTCAGCCCGGTGTTCTGGCGCAGCCCTTCGTAGCTCACGAAGAAGAAGGTCTTGTTCTGCTTGAGCGGGCCGCCGACCGAACCGCCGAACTGGTTCAGATCGAGCGGCTGCTTCAAATTGTCGTACTTGCTGGCAGAATCGAGCGCGTCGTTGCGGAAGTACTCGAAGAGTGACCCGCGGTAGTTGTTCGATCCGCTCTTGCTGACGACCGTGATGTTGCCGCCGGCGCCGAGACCGCTTTCCGCGGGCGCAAGGCCGGAGTTGACGCGGAACTCGGCGACCGATTCCATCGAGGTCTGCAGGCGGAACTGTGAACCGGTGGCGTTGAGGTAGCCCGGGCTCGCGTCCCAGACGTAGGTGCCGTCGACGCCGTCGTAGTTCAGGTAGTTCTGCTGGTTCGACTTGCCGTTGAATCGCACCGATGCCCAGCCGCCGTTGCCGTCGCTGGTCGCGCCGGTGGCGAGGGTCATCAGGTTGGCGAAGTTGCGTCCGTTGACCGGCAGGTTCTCCACTTCCTCAGGCGAGACGTTGACGCCAATCTTGGCCGAGGAGATGTCGAGTACCGGCGCGTCGGCGCTGACCGTGACCTGCTCCGAGACGCCGGCAACGCCAAGCTCCAGCGTGACGCTTTCAATCTGGCCGACGCCAAGCACCACTTCCCGGCGCTGCTCCTGGAACCCGGACAGCACCGCCTTGACGACATAGGCGCCCGGGCGCAGGTTCGTGACGGTGTAGCTGCCGTCCGCGTCGGTAATCGCCTCGCGGCTCGAGCCGGTGTGTACCGACAGCACGGTCACCGTGACGCCGGGCAGCGCGGCTTTGCTCGAATCGAGCACCCTTCCCAGAATTCGTGATTCGGTCTGCTGGGCATACGCCGGCCCGGCGACCAGGAACAGCACGAGCGCCACCAGGGACACGAGCCGCCCGCGAATACCTACCACCATTGTGAGTCCTCCAGTGAGTTGCACCTGATGAGGCTACCGGGGCCAGGTGAAGCGCCCATGACAGGGTTGTTACAGGTGGGTTAACTCACTGCGAGAGCGCAGGCGTGAATTTGAGGCGCCTCGAGGAGCGCCAGAACTTACGCCGTTGTTGCCGGTCAGTCGCACGGTTCCCACGGCCGCCAGCACAAGCTCTTCACCGTACTTTCACTCAAAGGAGCCGTGATCGAATGACACGCTGCGTACGCTGGGCCCTGGCTGCCACCCTGCCTTTCTCTGCATCTTCCCTGCTCGCCTTCGATGGCCTGACCGATGTCCCGTATCTCGATCGCTTCCATTTCTTCCACATCACGACAGATCCGCAGACGAAGCAGATCTCGACCGCGCTGCTCGACACCCGGTTCCTGAAGAATGAGTTCGGGCAAACGTTCCTGGGCGGAGCCGGCGCATTCGATCCGGACAACCCACAGCGCACGCTCAGGCTCATCCGCAGGCACGCCCGACCGAATCGGGCTGAACAACCGCATCCTGAAGATCGACCTGACCTCGGGCAACACTCACGAGTATGTCTATCGCATCGAGGCGTCGAATCGTGGACAGGGCGTCACCGAGATTCTCGCAGTCAACGATCACCAGTTCCTGGTGGTCGAACGGGACAATCGCTCGTGGCTGTCCGCCGAAGCCGCAAGCGCCGACCCGCAAATGGATCTACAAGATCGACATCAACGGCGCGACCGACGTGTCTGACAGGACACTGCCGTCAATCACGCCTCCAGCCGGCGTCGTTCCGGTCCAGAGGTCGCTCTTCATCGATCTGCTCGACTCGGACTTCGGGTTGCAGAACCGCGACGCGAGGGCGATCGCGGAAAAGATCGAAGGTCTAGCCTGGGGACCGGACCTGCCGGACGATGACGCGAGCGGGACGGCGGCCGCAGATGACACAACGCGAAGCCAGGAAGCTGGAGCGACTCCGGCTCCGGGGCCCGGCTCGTCGCTGTATCATCTGCGCCCGCCGCAGCAGAAGTCCTCGGCAGGGCCTCTGCCTCGTGCTGCACGACGCGTTGAACGCAATGTAAGGGAAGCAGCCGACAACGTCGCGACGTCTACGCAACAATCCTGTTGCGATCGCCCTGATCGACCGCGGAGCGTGGCGCTGGTCCGAATATAATCGCCGCACGGATGGCCTCGCCGGCGTCGTCTACGTCCCCCCGGTTCCGGGTGCGAGGCCTGATCGCGCTCGTCCTCCTCTACCTGTTCATCGCCCACGCGCTGCCACGGCCGGAGGCGATCACGCCACAAGGCTGGCGCACCGCTGCGATCTTCGCGAGCGTCATCGCCGGCATGGTCGCAGAGCCGCTGCCGGCGTCGGCGCTGGTGATCATGGGCCTGACGGCGATGACCGCCAACGGTACCCCGATGCGCGAGGCACTTGGCGGCTTCGCCGAGCCGCCGGTATGGCTCGTCATCCTGGCGATGCTGATCGCGCGGTCGATGCTCGACACCGGGCTGGCGCGGCGGATCGCGCTGCTCTTCATCCGCGCCTTCGGCAAGACCTCGCTCGGGGTTTCCTACGCGCTGCTGATGACCGACGTGACGCTCGCCTCCGGCGTGCCGTCGATCACCGCGCGATCGGCCGGCATGCTCCTGCCGGTCGCCCGGCGGATCGCCGAGCTGTTCGACTCGCACCCGGGACCGACGGCCCCGCGGCTCGGCACCTTCCTCGTCTCCAGCCTGTACCAAGGTTCGGCGATCGCCTGCGCGATGTTCTTCACTGGCCAGGCCAGCAACGTCCTGGGCGCATCGCTCGCTGCGAAGCTCGTGAACGTACCGGTCACCTGGACAAGCTGGCTCGTCGCCGCGATCGTGCCCGGCCTGGCCTCGTGCCTGGTCGTGCCGTGGGTGGTGCATCGGCTGGTAACGCCGGAGGTGATTCGCACGCCGGAAGCGCCGGCCTTCGCCGCGAGCGAGATTCGAAACATGGGCCCGCCGTCGCGCGACGAGCGGATCACACTCTTCGTCTTTGCCGGCGTCGGCCTGATGTGGATCACCTCGGGCTGGCACCATCTCGACGTGACCTTCGTCGCGCTGGTCGGGCTGGCCGTGCTCCTGGCCACCGGCACGATGGCGTGGCAGACGGTCACCTCGGAGCGGGCGGCCTGGGACGTATTCGTGTGGTACGGCGGGCTGCTCCGGATGGGCGAGATCCTCAACGCCACGGGGACGACGAAGTTGTTTGCCGAAACCGTCGGCGGCTGGTTCGTCGGCATCCCATGGGTGGCGGTGCTGCTCGCCATCCTGATCATCTACTTCTACACGCACTACGCGTTCGCGAGCATCACCGCCCACGTGCTCGCGATGTTCCCGCCGTTCGTCGTGCTGCTGGTGAGCATCGGCGTCCCGCCGCAGCTTGCCGTCTACAGCCTGCTCTGCCTCGCCAACCTGCCGGCCGGGCTCACCCACTACGGCACGACGACCGGTCCAATCCTGTTCGGCGTCGGTTACGTGTCGTTCGCGGACTGGTGGCGTGTGGGGTTCATCGTCTCGTTGGTCAACGTCGCCATCTGGCTGACCATCGGCTTCGCCTGGTGGAAGGCGCTAGGCTTCTGGTGAGAGGTCCCTAGGACTGCCTGACGTCGTCGACGGCCACATCGTCCGGTTCTGCAACACCGGTGGCTGGCTGCTGAAGCCGGAAGCGGATGGTGAGTTCGTCGGCGCCGAAGTCGTGGTCTACGAGAGCGGACGCGGTTTCCGGTCGCACTCTCTACGCAGTCACGATCTGACGGAGCAACCGGCGATGGCCGGCGCGTCGTAGCCGCGTCCAGCGTCGAAGTCTTTGTTATAGTCCGCTCGGTGAACCGTCGCGCCTTTCTGTCGATGGTCGGCGCGACAACCGCGCTGAGCCGAAGCGGGCTCGCGGGCGCTGCGCAAGCCGCGCCGATCGCAGCGTATCCGCAGGTCGAGCGGATGGCGCGGGCGCTCGCCGACGATCGCGCCAGGACGTTCTCGGGCACCACGCTCGAATTGCGCGCGCGGGACGGCGCGTACGCTCCTTCGCTCGGCGGAGGCTCGGTGAGCCGGCCCACGGATGGTTCGCTCGCCATTTCGCACGACGGCCTGTTGACGTTTGCCTTGGACATGCCTCGCGCCGCCTGGGTATCGGCCGAGCTCACGCTTGAATCGGCACCGGATGTTCGACCTGGCCTCCGCGCGTCGATCCTCTGCGATACGGCACTCGTCGGGGCGCCAATGACCGGCGCGGCCGAGTGGGGTATCAAGGAGATTACCGACCCCGCGCCGAACGTCGCCGGCGTCCGGCCTGAGTCCCGCGCCGCCCTGCACCCCTGGCTGATGCGCGCAGGCCGCCGCTATCTCACGATCGCGGCGCCCCACTTCCGCCCGGGAGGCACGTTCGCGTCGCTGACGCTCCATAGGCTCGATCGGCCCGTGGAAGCACCGCTGTACCAATTCGCGTTCATCAGCGACACGCACCTCCGGCGCAGCGGCCGCGAGGACTGGATGAACCGCAAGATGGGCGAGGCCGCCGCGCCGGAGCTGCGGCGGACGCTGGAGTCGCTGGCTATCGAGGGGATGGCGTTCGTCATGCATGGCGGCGACATGACCGAGAAGGCCACGCGAGACGAATTCGTCCTCGTGCGTGATCTGCTCGCCGCGCAGCCGCTGACAGTGTACGGGTGCATCGGCAATCACGACCGCTATCTGCCTTCGTCACGGCCCGACGCGCTCGAGCTGCTGGCGCCGTACTTCCCCGGGGGGACGCTCGACTATACGTTCATGCGTCCGCCGCTGCGCTTCGTCGTCATGGACGTGGCCGTCGAAGACGAGCCGGTGCGGGCGAAGAAGGTCCAGTGGCTGGCGGAGACCCTGGCGGCTGACCGGTCGACGCCGACCGTGTTCGTCTGGCACTACCCCGTCTTCAATCGCGGCAGCGTCTCGTCGTGCGGGTTCCGCCTGCAGGACTGGAGCGAGCTGGGGCGGACGACCCTGCTCGACCTCGTGCGCGGCGCGCCGAACGTCATCGCCTCGATCAACGGCCACGATCACTGGGACGAAGTGAACGTGGTGGACGGCCTCCCGTTCGTGCAGAACGCGGCCTTCGTGGAGTGGCCCAATACATTCCGCGTGTATCGCGTCTTCTCCGATCGCCTCGAATGGGAGGTGCGGCAGGTCGCCAACCGCGGTTTCGTCCGCGAGTCGTTCCTCCCCGAGAAGGCGATGTCGTGGATGATTGCCACTCGCGACGGCGATCTCGGCGGCGTCATCCCCTTCCGCAGGAGCGGTTGAGGGTCACAGCCCGGCGACCTGTTATCCTGAGCCGGCCATGCGGAACGTCCTGGCCCTGATCCTTGGCGGCGGCGCGGGGACCCGCCTCCACCCCCTGACTGAGCTCCGCTCGAAGCCGGCGGTACCGATTGGTGGCAAGTACCGGCTCATCGACGTGCCGATCAGCAACTGCCTGCACGCCGACCTGCGGCGCATCTTCGTGCTGACGCAGTTCAACTCGGCGTCGCTCAATCGTCACGTCAGCAACACCTACCGGATGGATCAGTATTCCCGCGGGTTCGTGGAGATCCTCGCCGCCGAGCAGACGCCGCAGTCCACCAGCTGGTTTCAGGGGACCGCCGACGCCGTCCGCAAGGCGCAGCGCCACTTCATCCAGCACGACGCCGACTACTACCTGATCCTCGCCGGCGATCACCTCTACCGGATGGACTACGCCCGGATGCTCGAGGCGCACCTGGAACGCCACGCCGACATCACGATTGCCGCGCTGCCGGTGAACGTGGAAGACGCGACCGGCATGGGCATCTTCACCTTCGACCGGCAGGGGGCGATCGCCAGCTTTGAAGAGAAGCCGAATCGCGAACGCCTCGCGCAGATGGCGCCCAGCGAGGGCATGGCCGCGGGTTTCGCGCAGGCGGATGTGGATCGGCCCCACATCGCATCGATGGGCATCTACCTGTTCACGCGCGAAGTGCTGCTCGAGCTGCTCGACGAGGAAACCGGCGACGACTTCGGGCGCGAGCTGATTCCCGGCGCGCTGAGCCGCTACCGCGTGCGGGCCTTCCCGCATGACGACTACTGGGCCGACGTCGGCACCATCGGCAGCTTCTACGAAGCGAACATCATGCTGACGCGCGCCGATGCGCCATTCAACTTCTATCACCCGACCCGGCCGATCTACACCCACGCACGATTCCTGCCGCCCTCGAAGCTGATCGGATGCGATCTGTCGAAGGCGCTGGTCGCCGAAGGGTGCTACGTCGAGGAGGCCCAGATCGCCGATTCCGTGCTCGGCATCCGCACCACGATCGGATCCGGTTGCCGTATCGAGCGTTCCGTGCTGCTGGGGTCGGACTATTACGAATCCGCGAGCGATGCGGCGATTCCCGGCGAAATCGCAATCGGCATCGGCCGCGACGTCGTGCTCGACCGCGTGATCGTGGACAAGAATGCGCGCATCGGCGACGGCGCGCGGCTCGTGAACGAGGCCGGCATCGAGCACGCCGATGGCCCTGGCTATTACATCCGGAACGGGATCGTCATCGTTCCCAAGGATGGCGTGATCCAGCCGGGAACCACGGTATGACAGCGGCATGCCGCAGCAATGACGCTTTGGTAACCCAGAATTAGCAACAGGGCTGCGATTTCCTTCGGAAAGACGCCAGATCGCCCGGGTCGTCCACCCTAACTGACACCCTCAGGCTAGCCGGGAGTGGCCGCGTAGCGGCCGCGCTCCCCTCGGACGCTAATTTGGCGCGTTGGAGGCGTGGAACGAAACGACCTGCCATCGCCCAGACCGGCGGACGTAGACCTTCGTGAACAGCCAGTCATCGGTGAATTCGCGGCCGTTGTTGGTGCGGGTGCGTTGGATGCGTCCCGTCACCACAGCCGTGCCTTCGTAGATGCGGATGACGGTATCGGAGGACTCGTAGCGGTCAAACTTCATCCGGCCCGACGCCATCACGCCCAGCGAGTCCGCTTTGGACATCGGTCGCATTCCGGGCACGGCCACGACCATGTCGTCGGCAAAGATCTGGTCGAGCGTCGCGGCATCCCCGCGCATGTGCGCGGCATTCCACGCCGCCTCCAGGCTGGTGAACGTGGCTGGCGTGGCCGGACCGCTGGTATCAACCTGCCCGAGACTGGCGGCGAGCATTAGCAGGAGTGAAAGCAGCACGGCCGAAAGCATATAGCGTTACCTAATGGGACTTAGGCCTGCGCGCCGCTGTAGATGGCAGCGGCCACAAGAAAAAATCGTGGTCCGGCTCAGTCACGTCCCAGTGGTGCAGACACTCATAGCAGACATAGCGGATTGTCCGCTGCTGCTGGTGAATGGTGACAGTGTTTGGGCGCCCGCACCCGCAGTGACAGGACGGACAAATTGGGGTGGCTTCAGTGAACGACGGATGCGACTGCGCCATCGCGGCCCTCCTTATCGCTTGGTGAGGGCTGTCTGTGATGAACGCCACGCCGTTTTTTCCGGCAGGCAGCAGTCAGGAAGCGGAAGCGGAGCTTAGCACGTTTGGAACAGATTGTGCGAAACAAAACATTTGTTAGGGCGGCATTCTCGCCTTCGACCGTCGCCACGTTTGACCGTCATATCGCGCACCCAGCCGCGAGCCTCGAAAGCCGCGCGCGTCGTGTCCGACAACTCGAGCAGAGATTGACTGCCCTCGTGCTGTGGAAACAACCGCGACCAACGCAGATCGTCGCCGACGTAGACCCGCAACTCGCGACCATGGGCCACCGCACGGACGACCGCGCGCGGCTCACATCCGCGCGACGGCTCACGGCTACGTCGAAACACCTTCTGCTTTCGATCGGTCTGGGCCTGGCGCTCGGCAGTGCCGAGCTCGTCGCGAAACCGCTCACTGTAAAGGGACACTGACACCCTAACGGGTGGAAATCGGCGGACACCGTGGACGCCGACAGACGCGAATGCTGAGGGAATCGTCGGCCGGTGTCCACCGGATATGAAAAGGGTGTAACCCAGAATTAACCACCCTGACACGGCGCGGAAACGTTCCGACGCTACCGTGAACCTTGGGAGGCTCCCCCGGGGACCACGCATGACGTCAGGGAACGTTCAACGCACCGTTGCTTCACTTCAGCCGGCCGCAGGGCAGCCGGTCCGCCCGCGAGTGCTCGTCGTCGAAGACGAGGGAGATATCGCCGGTCTGATTCGCCACACCCTGGAGCGGAGCGGCGAGTTGACGGTCGAGGTCGCGGCCAGCGGCGACCAGGCGCTCCGCCTCGCCACCGAACAACCGCCGGACCTCGTCATTCTCGACCTGAACCTGCCGGTCCTCAACGGCCTCGACGTCTGCCGGGTGTTGCGGTCGCGCCAGGCCACGGCCCGCGTACCCATCATCATGCTCACCGCGCGCACCAGCGAGGGCGATCGCGTCATCGGCCTCGACGCGGGTGCCGACGACTACGTCACCAAGCCCTTCAGCCTTCGTGAGCTGTCCGCGCGGGTGCGGGCGGCGCTGCGCCGTGGCAAAACCGAGGAGTCTGCAGCCGCGCCGGCAGTGTATCGGGGCAAGCACCTGACGGCCGACTTCGACGCCGTCGCGATCGACGTGGACGGCGAGTCGGTGCGCCTCACCCGCCGCGAATTCGAGCTGCTTCGCTACCTGGTCGAGAATCGCAATCGCGTGCTGTCACGCGATCGACTGCTCGAGCGGGTATGGGGATACGACCGGCTGATCGAGACGCGGTCGGTGGACGTGCACGTCGGACGGCTGCGCGGCAAGCTCGGGGAGGCCGGGAAGCAGATCGAGACGGTGGTCGGCCTCGGCTACCGCTTCGTGGAGTAGCCGCGCCTTATTCGCGGCGCCAACCCGCCGCTTCGAGCTCACTCACCTCGAGCGCGATCGATCGGCGGGCGCGTTCGACGCGATGCCAGTCGTGATACTCGACGCGCCGCACCAGGCGGCTGTCCTCTTCGCGGCGGACTTCCCATCCAGACTTGGTCGCGACGATTGAGAATCGGCGCGTGTGTTCGGCGTTGCGAAGGCGTTCGGTGAGCATACTGAACCCCTCCGATCCTGCCCCAGCGTTGCCGAGTCACACGAGTAAATTCCGTGTAAACAACCACGGTCTAACGCCAGAAACTCCATTAATTTCAATCACTTAGAGACAATTACCGAGAGTGCGGCGGGATGCACTCGCACCTCGACCGTTGACGCGGCCAGCCCTGGTTCGCCGTCGGCGTGATAGGCGATCGGATCGGCGCTGCGAATCGTCACCCCGGTCATCGATTCCATCGTCAGACCGTGCGCGTCCGACAAGGTGCCGCGAAACAGGTGCGGCAGCCTGGCGAGAATGCGCCACAGCGGCTGCGCCTTCACCACCACGAGATCGAGCCGGCCATCGTCGAGCCGCGCGGCCGGAGCGATCAGGGCGCCGTTGCCGTACTGACGCGAGTTCGCCACTGCAATGATCAACGCGCGTTCGGCGCTGCACCGCCCTTCGCACTCGATCTCGTAGTGCCGCGCGCGATAGCGCGGCAGCTCGATGAAGGTCACTCGTGCATAGCCCGACAGTCCGCGCTGCGCCGTCGGATGAGCGATGTGCCTGGCGATCAAGGCATCGAGGCCGATGCCAGCCACGTTGAAGAACAGCGCTGTATCGATCTGGCCGGCGTCGATCCGCCGCCGACGCCCGCTCGCGGCGATCTCCAGCGCGCGCTCTGCGTGCAGCGGGATACCGAGGTCCCGGGCCAGGCCGTTGCCCGATCCGCCGGGAACGATGCCAAGTGCCACCTCGGAGAACGCGATGGCGCTCCCGACTTCGTTGATCGTTCCGTCGCCGCCCCACGCGACAACGATCTCCGCGCCGTCGGCGCGCGCCTGCTCCGCGAACGCGCGCGCATCGCCGCGAGCCGTCGTCACCCGAACCTCAGCGGTGATGTGGTACCGCGAGAAGACGTCCCTGGCCAGGGCCGTGCAGTCAGCGACCGAGCGATGCCGCCGCGGGCCCGAGATCGGATTGATGATGACGACAGCGCGCATCAGGCGGTGGCGGAGTTGATCCGCGGAGTGGTCACGGAGCGAGCCGCCGCAGCACCCGGGGAGGCAGCAGCCAGTGGAGGGTGGCCGGTCCCGCCGGGGTGGCGCTGTCCACCTCCAGAGCGCAAACCGCGCCCTTGCGGAACGCGACCTGTCCTCGCGCACCGAGCCAACGCGCCGCGGTCTCGCCCAGATCCGGTTCGTGCCCGACCAGCGCGATCCTCCGCCGGTGACGGCGCGCCTGCTTGCTCACTGCCTCGACGATCGCCGCGAACTTGCCGCCCGGAGCGAGGGCCTCGAGCTCCTCGATCGGGGCGCGTTTCTTCAGCCCGATCGCCAGCAGCGTTGCCGTCTCCTCGGCGCGGGTCAGCGGGCTGGTGAGGATAACGTCGAGCTCGACGTCGAATGCCACGAGTCCCGCGACCGCCTCTTCGAATCGCTTGATTCCTTCAGGCGTCAGCGGGCGTTTGCGGTCGTCGGCGTACTTCGGTCCGCGCTCGGCGGCGATGGCGTGGCGAACGAGATAGATGTCGAGGATGGCGGCCATAGGATTACTTGAACGTGGGGCCACCCCGGCGGGCAGCCTCGATGATGCGGAAGCAGATGCCTTCGATCGTAGCGCGATCGCGCAGGTAGGCCGCGTGTCCGTCGCGGCACTCGGTTTCGAGCACCTGGACGAGCGCGTCCAGCTCGTTGGCGGTTTGCCGATCGGTACCGGCCAGTCCTGTCTGCACGGCGCGGGTGTGCTCCAGGAGGATCTCGAAATCGTGAATCTCGCCGAGCGCGTCCTGCAGCGCCTTGATCCGATCGACCCGAACCATCGCCCGCGATCGGGACAGTTCGCGATCCACTTCGAGCGCGTAGCGCAGTTTCTTGGCGGCGACGCGGACCATGTGCAGCTGCTCGGGCTGGTAGAGCCCGCCGGCTCGGCGGATCTGGGCGCGAAGGCGCATCGCGCGCCTGGCCGCTCGCTGCCGGGCGGAACGCAGCTCCGCCTGATGGTCGGGAGCTCTCAGCCCTTCGCGGCCGTCCGAGGTCGCGAGCCGGGCCCGCAGTCGCGCCGCCGCACTCGGCGTGATTACGTCGAGCATCGCGCGACGCTGGGCCTGCCGCTCGGCCGTGAGGTGATGACGGACGATGTCGAGGGCCCGGGCGGAAGCGCCCGTCCGAGGGCCGATTTCCTGCAGATGTCCCAGCGCTACGTCCAGCTCCCGAATCGGTCCGAGCGCGCGCGTGATGCGCCGCACGTCCTTACCGGCCCGATCCAGCTCCGGCGAGCCCGCGGCTTCGGCCAGCACCGGCAACACCTCGCGTAGCCGTCGCGACGCCACGCGAGCGCGGTGGACCGACGTCACGTCACCTGAAGTCGCAGCCGGCAGCGCGTCGAGCAGTGCCAGCATCCGTTGTTGCAGGAGGCGGGCCGGAAGCGGTGTACGCGCCATGCTAGGATTCGGACGGCCATTATACCGGCCGCTTCCCACGCCTCGATATGCGCCTCGCCGCCATCGACATCGGCACCAACTCTGTCCACATGATCGTGGTTCGCGTCCGGCCCGATTTCTCGTTCGAAGTGATCGATCGGGAAAAGGAGATGGTGCGGCTCGGCGCCGGCGGTCTTGACGGCCGCAAGCTGACCCGCTCGGCGCAGACCGCGGCGCTCCAGGCACTCTCGAAGTTCGAGCGGATCGCGCGGTCGCACCGGGTCGATGAAATCCTCGCCGCGGCAACCAGTGCCACTCGAGAGGCCGAGAACGGCGGCGGCTTCCTGGCGGCGATTGAAGAGCAGACCGGCATCCGGGCGCGAATCATCACCGGCACCGAGGAAGCCCGCCTGATTCACACCGCCGCGGTCTACGGTGTGGACACGCCGAAGCCGGCAGTGGTGATCGACATCGGCGGTGGCAGCGTCGAGGTCACCCTCGGGACCGGCCGCGAAGTGAAGTTTGCCCGCAGCTTCAAGATCGGCGTCATCCGGCTCACCGAGCGCTTCGTCGCGTCCGATCCCATCAGCCGGCGCGACGAGCGCAAGCTGACGAAGTTCATCGGCGATCAGGTCGACCGCTACGTCGGGCACATCGTGAGGGAGGGATTCGACCGGGTCATCGGCACGTCCGGCACCATCCTGTCGCTCGGCACGGTGGCGACTGCTCTCGATCGCGGGACCGTCCCCGAGGAAGTGCGTAACCTGAGGGTGAGTGCAAAGAGCCTGAAGCGGCTTCGCAAGAGCGTTACCGGCTTGCCACTCGATGAACGCCTGTCGCTTCCGGGCCTCGATCCGCGTCGTGCCGATCTCGTCGTGGCCGGCGCGGTTCTCCTCGATACGCTGATGAGCAAGCTCGGGGCCGAGGAGATCACGCTCTGCGACCTGGCGCTCCGCGAAGGTCTCGTCCTCGACTACGTTCATCGCCACCGCAAGGAGATCGCCCGCGTCGATCGCTATCCCGACATTCGCCGCCGCTCGGCGATCGAGCTCGCCGAGCGCTGCAACTGGGAAGCGGCTCACGCCAAGCAGGTGGCTCGGATGTCGCTCGCGATCTTCGATCAGACGCGCCCGCTGCACAGCCTCGGCGACCGCGAACGGGAGTGGCTGGAGTACGCGTCGCTGCTCCACGACATCGGCAACCACATCAGCTACGAGCGCCACCACCGGCATTCGTATTACCTGATCAAGAACGGCGACCTGCGCGGGTTCGAGCCCGAGGAGATCGAGGTCATGGCGCTGGTCTCCCGCTATCACCGGCGCGGGACGCCGAAGCGCGACCAGGAGGGCTTCGCGGATCTATCGCAACCGCTGCGACGCACGGTCCGCATCCTCGCTGCCATCCTTCGCGTCGCCGAAACGCTGGACCGCTCGCGTCACGGCGTGGTGAGCGCAATCTCGATGAAGGACCGCGGCACGGATCTCCGCCTGCAGGTCGAAGCCGAAGGCGACGCCGAGCTCGAGGTGTGGGCCGGGCGCCGCCAGCTGGCCATCCTCGAGAGCGAGCTGGGCAAGCCGATTGTCCTCACGCGAATCGCCGGTGACCCGGCCCCGGCCGGCAGAGTCCGTCGAGGGCCTGCGAGAAAGACGCTGAGCTGAACGTTCGAACTCTCGTGCTATACTGCGCGCCGTGACAAAACAGATCCAAATGCGAAAGCGCGCCACGCGAAAGCGGGCCTGCGCCGCATCGGGTTCTGTGTGTCACTGGTGAGCTCTCCAACAAGAGCACACCATCGAGCGGCCCATCAGGGCCACCAGCACCCGCCGCGGCAGACGCCAAGGCGGGTTTTGTGTTTTCAGGGGACCACCCCACATTCGGTCTGAGGGGTCTACCCAAACTGATCGGTTCTTCGGTGACCTGTGGCGCAGATGGCCAGGCGGCCGAGCGGATGGCGGCCCCACCGACGTGAGCTGAGGGGTTGAGTATGGTCGTGATGAAGTTCGGCGGAACCTCGGTGGCGGATCGCGCCGCCGTCGAGCGGTTGATGGCGATCGTCCGAGCCGAGCGCCAGGCAGAGGCGCAGCGCGAGGGCGGCGACGCGCGCGGCCCGATCGTCGTCGTCTCGGCGCTGTCCGGCGTGACCGACCGCCTGCTGGGTCTCGCGGCCCAGGCCGGAGCGGGAGACAGCGAAGGAGCTCGTGCCAGCGTGCGCGATCTCCGTGACCGGCATGCGGCAGCCGCAGAGGCGATCAGCGAGCCGAGCGCCCGCAGCGCGGTGCTCGAACTCCTGAGCCAGGAGTTCGCCGATCTCGAGCGCATCATCTCGGCGCTGAGCGTGCTGCGCGAGGTATCGCCGCGCTGGGCCGACACGATCGCTGCAACCGGAGAGATTCTCAGCAGCCGCCTGGTGGCAGCGGCGCTCGATGCTGCCGGCCTGCCCGCCGAGTGGGTGGATGCCCGGCGGGTGGTGGTCACCAATGGCGACCACCAGGCTGCTGCTCCGTTACTCGCGGAAACAACCTCCGCGCTGATGGCCGGCGTCGATCCGATTCTGGCCACGCGCCAGATTCCGGTCCTGGGTGGCTTCGTCGGCGCGACTCGCGAGGGGGTGACCACGACCCTCGGACGCGGCGGCTCCGACTACTCCGCTTCGATCGTCGGCTCGTGCCTCGGCGTCCGGGAGATTCAGATCTGGACCGACGTCGACGGCATGCTCACCTCGGACCCGCGGATCGTGAAGGACCCGCACCTGGTACCCCACATCTCGTTCGCCGAAGCGTCGGAGCTCGCGTATTTCGGTGCCAAGGTGCTCCACCCCGCCACCATCCAGCCAGCCGTGGCCCGCAACATCCCGGTGCGCATCCTGAACTCGCGCCGGCCGAACGCCCTCGGCACGCTGATCACCGCCGAGCGGCCGGTCACGGAGCAGCCGCTGACCGCCGTGGCCGCCAAGAAAGGCGTCACGGTCGTGGACATCACTTCGTCCCGCATGCTGATGGCCCACGGCTTTCTCGGCCGGCTGTTCGCGGTCTTCGAACGGTTCAAGACGCCGGTAGACGTCGTGACCACATCGGAAGTGAGCGTCTCGGTGACGGTCGATGACTCCCGCCGGCTTCCCGATCTCGTGGCCGAGCTCTCGGCCTTCGCCGATGTCGCCTGCGAAGAGAAAATGGCCATTGTGTGCGCCGTTGGCGACGGCCTTCAACGCGAGCCGGCCCTCTCAGCCCGCGTGCTGGCATCTCTCGGGGACGTGCCGCTGCGGATGGTGTCGCAGGCGGCCGGCCGCCGGAACATCACCTTCGTCATCCGCGACCGCGACGTGCCGACGGCGCTCAGCCGGCTGCACGAGACTTTCTTTGCTCCCTATCCTGTGCCGGCCTCGGTGACCGGCACACGAGGCTGAGCGATGCCGCGATTGCTCGTGGTCGGCCAGGGCCGCATGGGTACCCTCGTCGAGGGGTTGGCCTCCGCCCACGGCTTCGAGCTGGCCGGCGTCGTCAGCGGCCGAGCAAGCGACGCCCTCTCCGGCGACGCATTCGGTCCGGTGGACGTGGCCATCGACTTCACGAACGCGGAGGCCGTCGGTCGCAACCTTGCCGTGCTGGCAGAACGGGGTATCCACGTCGTGATCGGGACGACGGGATTGCAGGAACAGGAGTCGGTGCTGCGCGCGGTTGCGTCGCGAGCCGGCATCGGTGTGGTCGCGGCGGCGAACTTCTCGCTGGGCATGAACCTGTTTCAGTTGATCGTCGAAGAGGCGGCGCGGCGGCTGGCGCCGCACGGCGATTTCGGCGCCTGGATTCACGAGGCGCACCACGATCGAAAGAAGGATGCCCCGTCGGGAACCGCGCTGACCTTGAAGGCGGGCATGAGCCAGGCCGGATTCGGGCGCGGGATCGACATCTCGTCAACCCGCGCCGGCTTCATTCCAGGGACGCACACGGTGGGCTTCGACGGGCCCTCCGAGACCATCGAGCTGACGCACACGGTGCGGGATCGAGGCGTGTTCGCGCGCGGTGCGCTGGTCGCCGCGAGCTGGGTCGTTGGACGGCGCGGCTGGTTTTCGATGCGGGACGTACTGAAGTGACAAGGGGAGGCACTGCAATGAGGCAAGCCTGGACCGGAGTGGGGACGGCACTGATTACGCCATTCACCAGGGACGGCGCCGTGGACGACGCGGCGGTGCGGCGATTGGCACGCCGGCAGATCGAGGCCGGTGTCCATTTCCTCGTGCCGTGCGGCACGACCGGCGAAACGCCGACGCTTTCGGACGCGGAGAAGCGTCGCGTGGTGGAGCTGGTCGTGGAAGAAGCCGCGGGGCGGGTACCGGTGCTGGCCGGCGCGGGCGGTTACGACACCCGGGAGGTCGCGCACGCGGCGAAGGAAATGGAAAAGGCGGGAGCGACCGGGCTGTTGTCCGTGACACCGTACTACAACAAACCGACGCCGGAAGGCCTGTTCCAGCACTTCTCGGCGGTAGCCGATGCCACCCGGCTGCCGATCGTGCTTTACAACGTCCCTGGCCGTACCGGCTGCAACATGGACGCCGCCACGATCGCGCGGCTGGCGACGATCCCGCACGTGGTCGGCGTGAAGGAAGCGTCCGGCAACATCCAGCAGATGGCGGAGGTCGTTCGGGCCGTCCCGCCAGACTTCCTGGTGCTGTCGGGCGACGATGCGATCACCGTTCCGCTGATGGCGATTGGAGGCCGCGGGATCGTTTCCGTCGCATCGAACGAAATTCCCGCCGAAATGGTCGAGATGGTGGAAGCGGCGGAACGTGGAGATTACCAGCGCGCCAGGACCGTCCATCAGCGGCTCCTGCCGCTGCTCCTCGGCAACTTCGTCGAATCGAACCCGGGACCGGTCAAGTTCGCCATGGCGGCGATGGGGCTCTGCGAGCTGGTCTATCGGCTGCCGATGGTGCCGCCCAGGCCAGCGGCTCAGGAGAAGCTGCTCGCGGTGCTGAACGAGCTCGGGATTGCCGTCGAAGCTGCGGCCGGGCGGTAATAGCGCAGGGGTTTCGTTACCCGGATTTAACACGCCAGAAACTGGTGCGAAACGGCGCCGGAATACGGTGATCACATGCGAGTAGAGAGATCGTTTGTGGCTGTGATCGCCGTGATGCTGGCGTCCGCCTGTGGCGGTGGATCGTCGTCTTCGTCGGCATCTGCGTCCGGGGGCCTGGTGACGCTCGACGGCTCCAGCACGGTCTTCCCGATCAGCGAAGCCGTCGCCGAAGAGTTCCAGCGGACCAATCCCGGGACCCGCGTTACCGTCGGCATCTCCGGAACCGGCGGCGGCTTCCAGAAGTTCTGCCGCGGCGAGACCGACATCAGCGACGCGTCGCGGCCGATCATGGCCGCCGAGATCGCCGCATGCGAAAAGTCCGGCGTCGAGTACGTCGAGCTGCCAATCGCCTACGACGGCATCGCCATCGTCGTGAATCCGAAGGCCAGCTGGGTGAGCGAGATCACCGCCGCGGAGCTCAAGACGATGTGGGCGCCGGACGCGCAGGGGAAGGTCATGAAGTGGAATCAGGTCCGCGGGTCGTGGCCGGACCGGGAGATTCACCTTTTCGGCGCCGGCGTGGACTCGGGAACCTACGACTACTTCACCGAGGCGATTACCGGCAAGGCGAAGGCCAGCCGCGGCGACTTCACCTCCAGCGAGGACGATAACGTGCTCGTGCAGGGCGTGAGCAGCGACGAGCTGGCGCTCGGATTCATTCCGTTCGCCTATTACGAGGAGAACGTGGACAAGCTGAAGCTGATCCCGGTCGATGACGGCAAGGGTGACAACGGCGGCGGCGCGATCCTCCCGAACCCGGACACGATCCGGACGGGAACGTATCAGCCGTTGTCGCGACCGATCTTCATCTACGTGTCGAAGAAGGCCGGCGACCGGCCCGAAGTTCAGAAGTTCGTCGAGTTCTACCTCGCCGAGGCGGACAAGCTGGTGCGCGAGGTCAACTACGTCGGCCTGGGCGCTGACGCCTACAAGCTGGTTGGCGAGCGCTTCACCGCCCGGACGCCGGGATCGCTCTTCGCCGGCGCCGAGAACACGGTCGGCGTGACCATCGAGCAGTTGCTCGCCAAGGAACGCGGCCGGTAACACGCGTCGATGCAGCCCCGCCGGTTCGAGCGTCTCATCGAGTTCCTGCTGCTCGCCGCGGCGGCGCTGTCGGTGTTCACGACGGCCGGGATCATCCTGGTCCTGGCGGTCGAAACGATCGAGTTCCTGCGCGAGGTGTCCATCGTCGAGTTCCTGACCGGCACCGAATGGACGCCGCTCTTCGCCAACCGCCATTTCGGCGTCTTGCCGCTCGTGGCCGGGACGCTGCTCGTGTCCGGCATTGCGATGCTGGTGGCGCTGCCGATGGGACTGCTCGCCGCGGTCTACCTCAGTGAATACGCACCCGACGGGGTACGGCGCCTCGTCAAACCGGTGCTCGAAGTGCTGGCCGGGGTGCCGACCGTGGTCTACGGCTATTTCGCCTTGATGTTCGTCACACCGCTCCTGCAGCGCGTGTTCCCGCAGATGTCGGGCTTCAACGCGCTCAGCCCGGGCATCGTGATGGGCATCATGATCCTGCCGCTGGTGTCCTCGCTGTCGGAAGATGCGATGCGGGCGGTCCCGAGCGGCCTGCGCGAGGGCGCCTACGCGCTCGGGGCAACCCGGATGCAGACCGCGCTGCAGGTGGTCGTGCCGGCGGCGTTCTCGGGCATCACGGCGGCGTTCATCCTCGCCGTGTCGCGCGCTGTCGGCGAAACGATGATCGTGGCCATTGCCGCCGGCCAGCAGCCGCGGCTGACGGCGAATCCCTTCGTACCGCTCGAGACGATGACCGCCTACATCGTGCAGGTCAGCCTCGGCGACACGCCGCAGGGTACGCTCGAATACCGGACAATCTTCGCGGTCGGGATGCTGCTCTTTCTGATGACGTTCGGTCTCAACCTGGTCAGCACCTGGCTGCGCGAGCGGTTCCGCGAGGAGTACTCGTGAAGCACCGCGCCGATCTCGCCTTTCGCGTCGTCGCGATGGCGACGCTGGTAGTGGCGCTCGTCACTCTTGGGGCCCTCATCATCGACGTCATGGCCGATGGCGCTGGCCGGCTCAGCTGGCAATTCCTGACGAGCCTGGCATCACGGCGCCCGGAAGACGCCGGGATCTACCACGCGCTGGCCGGCAGTATCTGGGTGATCGTCCTGACCGGGCTGTTCGCGCTGCCGCTCGGTGTCGCCTCGGCGGTCTACCTCGAGGAATACGGCACTGCCAGCCGGCTCGCGCGCTTCATCGAAATCAATATCTCCAACCTCGCGGCCGTGCCGTCGATCATCTACGGCCTGCTCGGCCTCGGCCTGTTCGTGCGCACCATGAACATGGGCCGGAGCGTGCTCGCGGGGGCGTGCACGCTGGCGCTGCTGGCATTGCCGGTGGTGATCCTCTCGACGCGCGAGGCGCTCCGCACCGTGCCCAAGTCGATCCGCGAGGCCTCGTACGCGCTCGGAGCGACGAAATGGCAGACGATCTGGTACCAGGTGCTGCCGATGGCGTTTCCCGGGATCCTGACCGGCCTGATCCTGTCGCTGTCACGCGCGATCGGGGAGACGGCGCCGCTGATCACGATTGGCGCGCTCACCTATATCCCGTTCGCGCCCGATAGCGTCTGGTCGCCGTTCACGGTACTGCCGATTCAAATCTTCAACTGGGTCTCGCGCCCGCAAGCCGCTTTCAAGGAGAACGCCGCGGCCGGTATTCTGGTCCTGATGGCCCTCCTGCTGGCGATGAACGCCGCCGCGGTCTTCCTGCGGGACCGCTTTCAGCAACAAGGCCGGTCATGAACTCCGCTTCCCCTCCGCTCACTTCACTGTCGCGTGTGGCCGGGCGGGCCGCGGCCGCGGCTCCGCCGGATACGCCGGTGAAGATCGAAGCGGACCGCCTGAATTTCTATTACGGCCCGAAGCGTGCCCTCGACGGCATCTCGATCCGGATTCGCACCAACCTCGTGACGGCGTTCATCGGCCCGTCGGGTTGCGGCAAGAGCACGTTCCTCAGGACGCTGAACCGGATGAACGACATCATTCCGGCCACCCGCGTCGAGGGAACGGTGCTGCTCGACGGGAAGGACGTCTACGACCCGCACGTCGACGTGGTCGCCCTCCGCCGGCGGGTCGGCATGGTGTTCCAGAAGTCGAACCCGTTCCCGAAGTCGATTTTCGAGAATGTCGCGTACGGGCTGCGGATCAACGGGATGGCCAGGACCAGGGCCGAGCTGAACGACCGCGTCGAGGAGAGCCTCCGCCAGGCGGCGATCTTCGAGGAGGTGAAGGACCGGTTGAACGACTCGGCGCTGGCTTTGTCGGGCGGGCAACAGCAGCGCCTCTGCATCGCGCGGGCGCTCGCGATTCGTCCTGAGGTCCTGCTCATGGACGAACCGGCCTCAGCCCTCGATCCAATTGCGACCCAGCGGATCGAGGAGCTGATCTACGACCTGAAGAAGACCTACACGATCGTGATCGTCACCCACAACATGCAGCAGGCGGCGCGGGTCTCGGACCACACCGCCTTCTTCTGGCTGGGACGACTGGTGGAGTACGACCGGACCGATCGGATTTTCACGGCGCCGGCCGAGAAATTGACGGAAGATTACGTCACGGGACGCTGCGGGTAACAGCGTCGAGGTTCTCGAAGTTCGCGAGGTTCTCGAGGTTCTCGGAGTTCGCGGGGTTCGCGGGGTTCACACGATGGAACGCGTCGTTCGCCATTTCCAGGAGGAGCTCGAAGCGCTCAAGGAGCGGCTGCTCGGCATGGGCGGGCTGGCCGAGGAGCGCGTCCGGGTCGCCGTCAACGGCGTCACCGATCGCGACGGCGAGGCGCTGCACGCGGTGATGACCGGCGACGAGCCGATCAACGACTTCCACATCGAGATCGACGACCGCTGCTTCAAGCTGCTTGCGCTGCACCAGCCGATGGCCGCCGACCTGCGGACGATCGTCGCGGCGGTGAAGATCAACACCGACCTCGAGCGGGTCGGCGACCTCGCGGTCAATGTCGCCGAGGCCGGCAAGCGGTACCTGCAGCATCCGCCGGTCAAGCCGCTGATCGACATCCCGCGAATGGGCAACATCGCCCAGGAAATGCTCCGCGACGCCCTCGACGCGTTCGTCCGACGCGACGTCGGGCTGGCCGAGGCGGTGCTCGCCAAGGACGATGATCTCGATGGATTGAAGACGCAGATCTTCAGGGAACTGCTGACGTTCATGCTCCAGGACACGGCGACCATCGAGCCGGCGCTGGATCTGATCCTCATCTCCCGCCACCTCGAACGGATTGGGGATCACGCGACCAATGTCGCCGAGGATGTCATCTTCATGGTCTCGGCCCGCGACGTACGGCACCAGCCGTTCGATGCGCCCTCGCACAATCGGCCGGCATGAGGGTGCACCGGCGGCATCCACTGCATGCCGGGAACGCATTGATGGAACAGCGTGAATCCGTGCTCTGGCCGCATGGCTGGACTACAATGATCCGGTTGCACTCATTGCTGCACGGATGCCATGGCTGACACCCTGACCGTAACCGACAATCGCACCGGAAAAACCTACGAAATCCCCATCGCCGACGGCACCATCAAGGCGACCGACCTCAAGAAAATCAAGACACCGGACCCCGACGATCAGGGGATCCTCCCTTACGACCCGGCCTGCATGAACACGGCCGTGTGCCGGAGCGCGATTACTTATATCGATGGCGACAAGGGGATCCTGCTCTACCGCGGCTACCCGATTGAACAGCTCGCCGAAGAAAGCACGTATCTGGAGACGGCCTACCTCATCCTCAACGGGGAGCTGCCCTCGCCGGCGGCGCTCCAGGAGTGGGAGCGCCAGATCACGATGCACACGATGGTGCACGAGAACATCAAGAAGTTCATGGAGGGCTTCACCTACGACGCCCACCCCATGGGCGTGTTCGTCAGCACCGTCGCGGCAATGTCGACCTTCTATCGCGACGGCAAACAGATCTTCGACACCGAGCGGCGCAAGCTCCAGATCCTGCGACTCATTGCCAAGACGCCGACCTTTGCCGCCTACGCATATCGCCACAGCATCGGTCGCCCGTACGTCTACCCCGACAACGACCTCAGCTTCACCGGCAACTTCCTGAACATGCTGTTCAAGATGACCGAGTCGAAGTACGCGGTGAACGAGAAGCTGGCCCGGGCCCTCGACGTCCTGTTCATCCTCCACGCCGACCACGAGCAGAACTGCTCGACCAGCACGATGCGCGGCATCGGCAGCTCGCACGCCGACCCCTACTCGGCCCTGGCCGGCGCGGCCGCAGCGCTCTATGGCCCGCTCCACGGCGGCGCCAACGAAGCGGTGCTGCGGATGCTCGCCGAGATCGGCTCGGTCGCCAACATTCCCGCTTTCATCAAGCGGGTCAAGGCCGGCGAAGGCCGCCTGATGGGCTTCGGCCATCGCGTCTACAAGTCGTACGACCCGCGGGCCAAGATCATCAAGCGCACCGCCTACGAAGTGTTCGAGGTGACGGGCAAGAACCCGCTGCTCGAGATCGCCCTCGAGCTGGAACGGATCGCGCTCGAAGACGATTACTTCGTCAGCCGCAAGCTCTACCCGAACGTGGATTTCTACTCCGGCCTCATCTATCAGGCATTGGGCTTCCCGGTCGAGATGTTCGCGGTCCTGTTCGCGATCGCGCGGACCTCGGGCTGGGTGGCGCAGTGGGAGGAGATGCTGCTCGACCAGGAGCAGAAGATCTTCCGGCCGCGGCAGATCTACACTGGCGCGGCGACCCGCGACTACGTCCCGATGTCCAAGCGGCAATAGCCGCGTCTTCCTGGAGGAGGACCGATGACGGCCCCATCACACCGGCGCCTGGCGTCGGTTCTCCTGGGTCTGCTCGCCCTGGCCCCTGGCGCGTGGCTCGAGGCGCAGGCCCCGCCCGCCTTCGACAGCACCCGCGCCTACACTCACGTTCGCGAACAGGTCGCCTTCGGGCCGCGCCCGGCCGGGACCCCCGCCAACCAGAAGACCCGTGACTACATCGTCAAGGTGCTCGGCGAATCCGGCTACAAGGCCGTCGAGCAGACGTTCGAGGCGACGACACCGGTTGGCAAGGTGAAGATGACGAACCTCATTGCCACCCTGCCCGGCGAGCGCCCCGAGAGGGTCCTGCTGACCAGCCACTTCGACACCAAGCCGGTGAACGAGTTCCGCTTCGTCGGCGCCAACGATGGCGCGTCGAGCACGGGTGCGCTGCTGGAGCTGGCGCGGGTGCTGAAGACGCGGCCGAAGCCGCGCTTCACGCTCGAGTTCGTCTTTTTCGACGGCGAGGAAGCGTACGGCGATTGGCGTGAACCGAACCACACCTACGGCAGCCGCCACTATGTCGCCGCGGCGCAGGCCGCCGGCACTCTCAAGTCGATTCGCGCGATGATCCTGCTCGACATGATCGGCGACCGCGCGCTGAACCTCCGGCGCGACACCAGCTCGACGCCGTGGCTGACCGACATCGTCTGGGCCGCCGCCCGCAAGCTAGGCTACGCGTCGAACTTCCTCGACGAGCCGCTCCCGGTCGAGGACGACCACATGCACTTCCTGAAGGCGGGCGTTCCCGCCGTGGACTTGATCGACCTCGATTACCCCGACTGGCACACCGCGGGAGACACGCTCGACAAAGTCAGCGCCCGCAGCCTGCAGATTGTCGGCGATGTGGTGCTGGCGGCCCTGCCGGAGATCGAAGCACGCTTGACTAAGTAAGAGAAACCACGAAAGCACGAAGAGCACGAAGGGCGGCACGAAGCCTTTTTAGGGAAGCACGCGGGATCCAGACAAGAAGCACGCGTGACTGCCCCAAGAGAACTTCGTGCGGCCTTCGGTTCTTCGCGCCTTCGTGGTCTCTTTGGCTAGCGGTACACCTCGGCAAGGATCTCTGCCTCGGTGAGCACGGTTCGTGATGACTTGGCGCGCTTGAAGACCCGGTCCACGACCTGCTCGGACGCGGGGATGCCGCGCTTCTCGAGCCAGTAGAGGACGTTCGACTTGCCCGACATCGGGCCGACATCGATCTCCTGTTCGCGGCCGACCAGGCTGGCGGGGATCGCGGAATACACCGCGTCCATCAGCTCGCGGTCGCCCTTCTTCCACGCCTTGACGACCGCCGCAGCGTGGACGCCGGTGGCGGTCCGGAATGCGTCACGGCCGATGACCGGATAGTTGTCCGGGATCGGCACGCGGCACGCCTCCGACACGGCGTGGCAGTAATCCTCCAGGTGGTGAAGGTCGCGCTCGAGATATCCCATCAGCACCAGGTTCACGAGCAGCAGGTCCATCGGGGTGTTGCCGACCCGCTCGCCGATGCCGAGCGCCACGCCGTGGACCCGGCTCGCGCCGGCCTCGAGCGCGGCAATGCTGTTGATCACCGCGAGGTCGCGGTCGCGATGGCCGTGCCAGTCGATGCCAACCTCGGCCCCGCAGTCCTTGATCACCTGCGCGGCGAACCGGACCACGGCCGATGCCCCGGCCGGAGTCGCATGGCCGACGGTGTCGGCGACGCAGATCCGCTTCGCGCCGGCCCGGATCGCGCAGCTGTAGATCGCACGCAGGGTCTCGGGATTCGCCCGCGTCGTGTCCTCGGTGACGTACATCACGTCCAGCCCCTCGCGGACCGCGAACGTGATCGCATCTTCGGTGCTCTGCAGCAGCCAGTCGAGCGTCCACCCTTCTGTGAACTGGCGGATCGGCGACGATCCGATGAACGCCGCGCACTCGATCGCGATCCCGGTCCGGTGGACGATACCGACGATCGGCTTGATGTCGTGGACGTGGGTACGGGCGGCGCAGTTCGGCCGCACCGCCAGGCCGGCGGCGACGATCTCCCGCGCCAGCCGCTCGACGTGGGCGACCACGTGCGGACCGGCGCCGGGCAGCCCGATATCGGCGGCATCGATGCCGAGCGAGTCGATGAGGTGAAGGATATGGATCTTCTGGTCGATCGTCGGGGTGCGGACTGAAGGGGATTGCAGGCCGTCGCGCAGTGTCTCGTCGTTGAGCATCACCCGCGGCGGACGCGCCGGGGCGCCGATCCGGTTCCAGTCGAAAATCAGGGAGTCGATCATCCGGCCAGGAGTCCAGCGTACTACCGATTGGCGGCGCGCGCCGAGCGCGGGAGGATCGCCAATCCCAGCAGCAGGAGCGCACCGGCCGCCGCCGTCGACCGCAACGCGGCAGCGCGGACCCGCGGCGCAAACTCGTCGCGAATCAGGGCCGGCGTGTCGCCGGCATGCCACCGGGCGACCTGATTGGCCGTGAAGGCCTCGCCCGCCGACCGGACCTGCAGATCGAATGCGCCGTTCCAGAGAACGAATGCGGCAAGCCAGGGCAGCCAGCGCCTCATGCGCCGGCCGTGCTTCCCGGACCGAGGTAGCGGATCACCAGCGCCGTGACGTCGTCGTACTGCTCCGCGCCGTGCGCGAAGCTCATCACCGCGTCGATGACCCGCTTGAGGACCTCGCCGGCCGGCTTTCCCTGCAACTCTTTCATGACGTCGACGAGCCGGCCCTCGCCGAACTCGGAGCCATCGACGCTCTGGGCCTCGGTGACGCCGTCGCTGTAGAGCACCATGGTGTCGCCGGCGCGCAGCGTCAGCTTGCTCGATGAATAGGGAGCGAAATCGAACAGGCCGACCGGCATGCCATCGGCCTCGAGCCGTCGCAACCCATCGACGCCCAAGACCAGCGCCGGGTTGTGTCCGGCGCTGCAATAGACGACCTCGCCGTTGGCGGAGAGCTTGCCGTACATCGACGTCGCGTATCGGGCGTCGATGGCCCGGCGGGTGAGCACCTTGTTCAACTGGCTCATCGTCTCGGCCGGATCCTCGTTGGTCGCGGCGAAGGCCGAAAAGATGCCGAGAATCTTGGACGTGAGCAGCGCCGCAGCCGGGCCCTTGCCAGCGACGTCGCCGACCAGGAAGCCGAACGAGCCGTCCGGCATCTCGATCATGTCGTAGAAGTCGCCGCCGATCGCCCGCGCCGACACCGAGGTGCCGGCCCCCTCGTAGAACGGCCCGTTGTGAGCGCCTTCCGGCAGGAGCGCGCGCTGGATTTCCGCCGCGATCTTCAGCTCGTGCTCGATGCGGGCCTTCTCGAGGGTCTCCCGGTAGAGGCGCGCGTTCTCGATCGCCACGCCGGCCTCGGTCGCCAGGGTGTCGAGCGCCGTCCTCGTGTGGTTCGCCATCAGCGTCCCCTTCTCGCGCGAGTCGAGGTAGAGGACGCCAATCGACTTCGTCTCGCTCGGCATGTCGGCCCGATCGAGGTAGCGAACGAGCTTGAGCGGGGCGCAGGCCACGTGGCGGATGCCGAGCGCAACGGTTCCCATGTGCACGTTGGCGAGGTCTCCGTCGAGCAGATCCGGAACCATCCTGATCTCGCCGCTGGCGAAGACCTCCTCGGGAATCTTCCGGCTGGTGTCGAAGCGATTGCCGGGGAGCGTGATCCGGCCCCTGGCGCGAGCCAGCTTCATGTCGAGCGCGTCGTCGACGGACAGCATGATGAACCCGCGCTCGGCGCCGGTGACTTCGATGGCGGCGTCGAGCACCAACGCCAGCACTTCGTCGAGGACGCGTCCCGAGCCGAGCGCGCGCAGCCCTTCGAGCAGCGCCGCCAACTGCCGCAGGTCGCTCACCGCGGTGACCGGCGTGCGCTCGCTCGACGGCGGGCTCTCGCCCTTTCGGAATACGACGTCGGTGCCGGCGGCGCGGCCGAACTGCAGCCGATCGCCGCTGACCAGCTTGTGCTCGGTGATCTGGTTGTCGTTGACGAACGTGCCGTAGCGCGAGCCGCGATCGCGGAGGATGTAGTCGCCGTTGGCGACGACGATCTCCGCGTGATCGCGCGACACGTCGCTGCCGGTGAGCCGCACGTCGTTCTCCGTGCGGCGCCCGATCGTGACCTGCGCCTTGTCAAGCGGGATGACCCGCAAGCCGAGCCCGTCGTTCAATTCGAGGCGTGCATCAGCCATAGCTCGAACCGACTCATTTTAGCGCGAGAGTGGTCGCCCGCCGGGACCGCGGGCATCAGAACAGTCCCCAATGCCAGGCCGCGCCCGCGGCGGCGGCCACCGCCGCCAGGGCCGCCAGCGAAGGAACCAGCCAGCGATTCGCGGACTGGCGCCGCGTCGCCGGCGGCGGGATGCGGGGCTCCGTGGTGGCCGTGCCGCAGCGATAGCAAATCAAGGCGTTCGCGGCGATCTCGGTCCCACAGACCCGACATTTCATGTCACCATCCTACCGGGATTCACGATGATTCCCCTCAAGGACGTCATTCCGTCCCGAACCGCGCCGATCGTCACCATCTCGCTGATCGTCGTCTTCGCGCTCGCTTTCCTGCTGCAGCAGACGGTCTCGCCCGCCGATCGGGAGCGCCTGATCGCCAGCTTCGGCCTGGTGCCGGCCTTCTTCTCGTTCGGGAACGTCCTGACGTCGATGTTCGTGCACGCCGGCTTCGCTCAACTCGGCGCCAACCTGCTGTACCTCTGGATTTTCGGCGAGAACGTCGAGGATCGCCTCGGGCATGGCCGCTTCCTCGTCTTCTACCTGGCCGCGGGCGTGGTTGCCGGACTCACGCAGACGGGAATGGATCACTCTTCGACCACACCGATCGTCGGCGCGAGCGGGGCGGTCGCGGGAGTGATGGGCGGCTACTTCATGCTCTATCGGCAGTCGCGCGTCCTCACGCTGTTGCCGTTCCCGCTGACGGTCTTCGAGGTCCCGGCCGTCTTCTTCCTCGCGCTGTGGTTCCTCGTCCAATTCCTGATCGGGCTCGCCTCGCAGGCGTACGGCTTCGGGGGGCCGCCGGGTGGTGTCGCCTTCTGGGGCCAGGTGACGGGCTTCCTCACTGGGGTCGTGCTGGTGCGGCCGATGCAGCGGCCAGAGCGCCAACGAGTGGAATGGTGGAGTCCCTGACAGGCTGCTGAGAAGCGCAGCCTGAAGGCACAAGGCAGAAGGCACAAGGCACAAGGCAGAAGGCACAAGGAGAAGGCACAAGGGAGAGCCGAATCCACGTGCTAGGATGAAGGTTTTGCCCCCACAGGATTATCGGCCCCCATGCTCCACTCCGCCCTCATCGGCTTCTCCGGCAGCGGCAAGTCCACCCTTTTCCAGTTGATGACCAGTGCCAAGGACCACCCGCGCGGTGGCAAGGGCGATACGGCCATCGGTATCTCGAAGGTGCCGGACCCGCGACTGGATCGGCTGACGTCCATCTTCAACCCGAAGAAGCACGTCCCCGCCACCGTGGAATTCACCGACATCGTCGCCGCCGGCAAGAGCGCCGCCTCGGCGCTGGTGGACGTGGCCGGCTACAAGAACGCGGACGCGCTCGTCCACGTGGTGCGGGCCTTCCGCGATCCGTCAGTGGCGCACCCGTCCGGTTCGGTGGACCCGGCCCGCGACGCGCAGGCAATGGAGGACGAGCTGATTCTGGCCGACCTCGGTGTGGTCGAGCGTCGGCTCGAGCGGCTCGACAAGGACCTGAAGAAGATCAAGTCCGGCGACGGCGAACGCGAGCGCGATCTGCTGGTGCGCTGCAAAGCGGCGCTCGAAAATGGCCAGCCGCTGCGTGCCCTTGGCCTGTCGACCGAGGAAAGCAAGCTCCTCCGCGGCTTCCAGCTGCTGTCGGCCAAGCCGCTGCTGGTGGTGATCAATCTCGACGAGGCGGACATCGCCACGGCCGCTCACGTCGAGGACGCAGCGAAGAAGACCGGCCTGACCGCCTTCCTGTCGCGCGCGCGAACGCTGGCGGTGCCGGTGTGCGCGAAGATCGAGCTCGAGATTGCCTCGCTCGAACCGGCCGACGCCGCCGCGTTCATGCAGGACCTGGGACTCGCCGAATCGGGCCTGGACCGGGTGATCCGCGCCAGCTACGAGCTGCTCGGCTACATGTCGTTCTTCACGGTCGGCGAGGACGAGTGCCGCGCGTGGTCGATCCCGCGTCAGACGGTGGCTCAAGAGGCGGCCGGAGAGATCCACAGCGACATCCAGCGCGGGTTCATCCGCGCCGAAGTCGTGGGCTACGACGCCTTCATCGCCCGGGGCACGATGCACGCCGCACGCGAGCACGGTGAGCTCCGGCTCGAAGGCAAGGAGTACGTCGTCCAGGACGGCGACATCATCAATTTCCGCTTCGCGACGTAAGCGAGCTGCCAGGCGCGGGTCGAAGCGGTCGGAATCCGCGCCGGCGTGTGAATCAGCTCTTCTTGCGGATCTCCTGCGAGACGCGCGCGAGCTCGAGCATCAGCTTCTCGTAGGCGGACTGCCAGTCGGCCGGGGGCATATCGCCCTTCTTCAACTTCAGCTCCTCGGCCTGCGCCTCGAGGGTCCGCTGCTGTTTGAGCAGCGCCGCCAGTTCCGGATTGTTCGTGGCCGCGACAGGCTCGGCATCGAGGCTCCACAACCGCGCGAAGCCGCCGTCGGCGCCCTCGGCGCCCTGCTCGCGTCCCTGCCCGTCCCCGTTGTCGTCAATGAGCGCCCGCTCGGTGCTCAACTGGCCGCGTTGCTCGTAGTACTGCTTGACCGCGAGGCTCGTGGCCTCGAACACCTCGAGGATCGACGTGCGGCCGTTCTTGTCGAGGTCGGTGGACGCTTCCGACAGCGCCTTGATGAAGTACTCGGGAAACATGGTCGCGTACTTCTGCGCCGCCGAATTCGTGGCGGTGATGACGACGCGGCCCTTGGCCTTGAGCGCCTCGAGAAACGGAAAGCTCGCCTCGGTGGTGTTGACGAAGACGAGGCGCGCCGCGACCGCCGAGAGCATCTGGTTCCATTCGGCTGCGGTCAGGTCCGGTCCCACCAGGTTGAACTTTGCGGTCTCGCCGTCGAACGTGCCGTGGCCGAGCAACACGACCAGGAGCAGGTCGTCCTTGGTCGCGATTTTGCGAATCTCGCTCAGGGCCGCCTTGACGTTGGCCGCTGACCCGGTGGTCCCGCCGGCCACCGATTCGTCGGTCAGCACCCGAACGTTCTTTTCGTCGAAACCGTAGCGATTGACGAGCGTGGTTTGCAGCGACGCGCGCCACTGCTTCATCTGCTCCGCGTACTTCTCGCCGCCCGAAGCCCCCGACACGATCAGGGCGAAGCGGGTCTCGGCCGAGGCCGCGTGCGGCGCCAACAGCAAGGCAAGCATCGGAACGAGCGCCTTCCACGCACGCGTCATCGTTCAGTCTCCATCCGTGTGAGGTCAGGCTAGCCCGACCCGGCGCCGTACCACCCACTCGGCGGCCAGCAATCCCATGATACCGAGCAGCGTCCACGCGTTATGCCAGAGATCCTTCATCTCGGTGGCGGGATCCGCCTCGCCGACGCGAAGGAGGCCGCGGAGCTCATTGGTCTCGCTCGCCTGCAGGTAGCGCCCGCCGGTCGCCGCCGCCAATCGCTGCAGCACCGGTTCGTTCAGCGCCAGATCGGCCATCTCGACATCGGTACCGCCGACGAGCACATAACGAGTGGCGGTACCAAGCGGGGTCTCGCCGCTGCGTGCGTCCGCGTCGACGCGGTAGACACCGCCGTGATCGAACCGGAACGGGATGACGTAGCGGCCGGCGCGCGGGTCCTGCAGCGTCGGCACGACGGCGCGAGTCGCCCCGTCCGGATCGGTAACCCGCAGCGAGATGGTCGCGTCCGCTACCGGCTCGAATCGCCGATTGCGCACCATCACGGCAATGGGCTCGACATCTCCCGGGCTCGCCACCGCCATGGCAGGCAAAGCGACCGGACCGGGAGACGGCGCTGCCAGCCACCGGACCAGCTGGCGCCAGATCGTGTCGTAGGCGGTGTCGGTTGAAGGCCGCAGCATCCGCCAGCGCCACGACGCTTCGCCGGCGAACACCATCGTGCGGCCCTGGCCGTACCGCTGGACAGCGATCAGGGGGTGGGCTTCTCCACCCGGGCTCGCGGTGACCGCGAGGACCTGCGCGCCCGGTCGCGGCCCGCCCATCAACGATACCGATGCGAGCGGCGGTAGCGACCGCCACAGTTTGCGGCTGGCCTCGCTCGATGACGCGAGCCGCGTCGCCGGGTGAAGCGCGCCGTCGATCGTCACGGCCGGCGCGTTCACCACCTGCCCCTCACCGCCGTCGGGCACGCGGGCCGTGGTATTGCGGCGGTCGGTCAGATCGACCGGCAGCGCCTCGGCCAACGGCGTGCCGGTCAGTCCCTGCCGCTCGAACGAACGGCCGCCCAGCACCATGAGCCCGCCGCCTCGCTCGGCGACGAACCGCGATGTCAAATCGAGCTGCGGTCGCGTGAAGAAGTCGGCTTCGACGTTGCCGAACACGATCGCGTCGTACTGGAAGAGCGCATCGGAGGTGTTCGGGTAGCCGTTCGACAGCGCCGCGGCGCGGCTCTCGCCTGCCTGGACGAAGAACGTCGGCTGCCCGTTGTCGTTCTGCCCTTTTCGAACCACCGAATCGACGTCAAGGCCTCCGTCGGCGGCGAGCGCCCGCTTCAGAAACGTGTGCTCGAAACCCGGAGCGCCTTCCACGATCAGCAGGCGCCGGCGCGCGACCTGCGGCGGAACGAGGACGCTTCGCCGGTTGTTGTCGGCCGAGATCTCGTCGCCACCAGCGCCGACGTCCACGGTGTACACCGTCGGCTGATCCGCCGGCGGCGACACGGTGAACACCTGGTGAACCGGAGCGCCGTTCGTGGCCGGCGCCACGCGGCGGACTTCCGCCGGACGCCCGTTGACGCTCAACCGCACCTCGAGCGGCGCGTTCCCGAATCCCCGGCTGACCGCCGTCACGCTGAGATCGATCGCCGCCCCCGGAAGCACCGCCTCTCCCGCGGTCAGGTTGACGACGGCACGATCCCGCAGCGCGCCGGAACCGATGCCGATTGGAAACACCCGAGCGTTCGTGGCCCGACCCGCGTCGAGGGACCGCCCCGATGTATCTCCTCCGTCGGACAACACGACGATCCCCGCGACCGCGTCGTGACGATACCGATCCAGCGTCTCCTCGACGGCCGCGGTCAAGTCGCTGCGCCGCGCCGTCGCCTTGAGCTCGTCGGCTCCGGCGCGAGCCACGGCGTCGCCAAAGGTGAGAATCTCGGTCCGATAGGCCGTGCCCAGTTGCCGAGTGAGGTCGTCCGCGACAGCGCGGGCGCGTGCCAGGCGCGTCTCGCCGTCCTCGTCAGTGACACCCATGCTGCGCGAGATATCGACGAGAATCGGCACCAGCCGGCGGCTTGGATCGCTCGAAGGAGCAATCGCCACCGGGCGCAACAGGGCCGTGACAATCGCAATCAGGGCGAGGCCGCGGAGCGTGGTCAGGAGCGCGCGTTGCCCGCGCGTGAGCGCCGCGGGCACTCTCGCGTACGCGCTCCAGGCCAGCAGGGCGGCAACCCCCAATGCCAGGAGGTAGCCCCACCACGGCAAGGCAACGGCAAATCGCATCGCGGCGCCCCTCGCCTACTGCGGTGCCTTCCGCGGGGCGGCCAGCGACTGATAATAGCGGTCGACCATCTCCTGGTAGTCGCTCGACACGCCCTCGTACCCGCCGGCGTTGAGGCGCGCGCGCGACTCGCGCTCACGGAGTTGGGACGACAGGCGCGTTTCGGTCCGCTCGAGCGCCGTCAGCATTCCCTTCTTCAGGTTCTCCCACTTGCTGAAGTCCTGCTTGAACGCCTCGGTGCCAGGCGCCGACAGGCTCGGGTACCAGTTCTCCGGGGTCGTCAGGCCGTTGCGCATGTCGGGGCTCTGCTGCTGAAGCTCGCCGGCGAGCCGCTGTGCTTCCCGCATGCGATCGGCGGCTTCGCGCTGCAGCTGGCTGAGGCGAGAACGACCGGTCCCACCGGCCTGATCGCTCGGGGTTCCTTCCTGGCTCTGCGATCCGGACGCCCCTGACTGCGACTGCCCCTGCGACTGCCCCTGCTGCGACTGCCCCTGCTGCTGCGATTGTCCCTGCTGCGGCCGCTGTCCGCCGGCATCCGACGGCGAGCGATCGCCCTGCTGCCCCTGCCGCGCCTCTCGCTGCAGCTCGTCGATCGTGCGCTGCAGCTGGCCGAGCTGATCGCGAAGCTCACCCGCTCTCGCCAACTGATCGGACAGGCGCTCGGTCTCGCGGTCCGCGGTCCCCGCTGCCTGGCCAAGCTGGCCGGCGATGCGGTCGAGGGCGCGGGCGAGCTCGCGGGAATTGTCACCCTGGGACGCGCCGCTCTCGCTCTGGCGCATCGCGTCAGCGCTGGCCCGCATCCGCTCCGGGATCCGTTCACGCTCCAGGTCCCGCGCCACCTGACCGGCAGCCTGGCGGGTATCCGCCTCGCCCTGTTCACCCTGGCCCGCCGCCTGCTCGCTCAGTTCACGTGCCGCCTGCTGCAGACGCTCGGCGCGATCGGCAAGCCGCTGCTGTTCGCCCGACAAACGGCGTCGCGCCTCGTCGCCTCCGCCAGGTCCGGACAGCTTCTCCGTCTCGCCGGCCAGCCGGCGTTCGGCGTCGGCCAGCTGGCGCGTCTCGAACTGGAGGTCGCCCATCGCCCGGCGGCGTTCCTCTGGACGCGCCCGCTCCATCTGTCGGGTGAGCTCCCGCAGCTGCTCGGCAGCCTGGCCGCTTCGCGTGCTCGCCTGATCGGGATCCTCGCGCCGCAGCTCGCTGGTTGCGTTGCGCATCTGCTCCGAGATATCGCGGAGGCGCCGGCTGCCGGACGACTGCTGGCTGTTCTGCTCGTTGCCTTGCGAAGACGACTGGCCGCCGCGGCTCTGCGAGCTCTGACCGCGCGACGATTGCGACTGCTGCTGTTCCGATTCGGACGAGGCGCGCTGGGACTGCTGCAGCTGCTTGGAGAGCTCGTTGGCCTGCTCGGCCAGCTGCTGCTGCTCGCGCGTGAGCCGCTCGAGCTGACGCTTGATCTCTTCGTCGCTCATCCGATCGCGGCTTCGCGCGAGGTCCTTCTGCGCCCGCTGCAATGCCTCCTGGCGGCGCGCCAGCTCGCGGATCTTCGACAGCGCATCGTCCTGCGGATTGGTCTCGGGACGGGCCTCGGTGTCGTTCGGGTTCTCGTAGTTGGTCTGCTGCTGCTGCCGCAGCTGCTGGTCGAACAACGTCGAAAGATCGGGTGTCTGGCGGTTGCTCCCGCCCGCTCCGCCCTGCTGGCGCGCAATCTGGCGCCGCTTGACGTCCGAGTCGGCCTTGAGCAGCTGTTCGAGCGCCTCCATCTCGTGAGGCAGCGCGTCCGAGGTCTTCAGCGAATCGAGCGCTGAGGCCGCGCGGCCCATCGCCTCGACCGCGCGCGACATCGGGTCCCCGGCGCCCGGGGCCGACTGCCCCGGACGGAGCCGGCGGCGGCGCGGGTCGGCGAGGGCCTGCGCAACGTCTCCGGCCTCTTCCGCCGCGCGCTCGCGAAGCTCGGTCTGCGCCGCGCCCACAGCCTTGATGTCCTGAGACGACTGACGCGTACCGCCGCGCCGGGCGCGCGCATCGAGCTTCCAGGTTGCCGAGATAATCTCTTTCTGCGCTTCGGCAAGTTCCTGGAGCTGCGGGTTGCCCTGCATTCCGGCGGCCTGGCTCTGGGCCGCGACGAACGTCTCCTCGAACGGCTTGACCTCGAGGAAGAAGATGTCGCTTCTGGCTTCAGCAGCCTGTCGTCCCTGGCCCACGTCGCGAGCCCGCGCATAGTAGCTGACGAAATCCCCCGGTCGGACGCCGAGACTTTCGAGCTGAATCAGGTGCCGTCCGTTCGCCGTCACCGCGCGCCCGGTCGGGAACGGCACGACCGTGTCCTTGTGACCCGGCACCTGGAACACGAGGTCCAGGCTCGACACGCCAAAGTCGTCTTCGGCGCGAACTTCGATCTCCACCTCCTCGAGCGGCGTCACCTGCTTGTCGCCGCCCGGCCGCATCACGCGGACGTCCGGCGGCCGATCGTCGAGCATGCGGATGAAGTACTCGGTGTCGCCCGGATTCTCGAGGCCGTCCACGTCGTTCAGCGCCACGCGATAGGAACCGTCGGCGCGAATCGGAATCGATGCCGTCAGCTGCGTCCCCTCGCCTGCCAGCGCCTGCCGGCTGCCATCCCCCATCGCCAGCGCGCCTTTCGCCACCGCCTTGTCGGTGACGATGGTGAGGTCAACGGTGGTCCCGGCCGGACCGTAGATGTCGCCGCCGTTCTCCTCGACCTGGGCTGGCAATCCGAGCGCCACCGGATAGCGATAGCGCAGATCGATGCGAGTGACCTTTGCCGGGCGGATGACCTCGATGGCATAGCGCTCCGAGGTAGCGGGACCGGCCGACACGGAGTAGGCAAACGACTGTTGCACGCGATCGAACGAGACGGCGAAGCTGCCATCCGCGTTTGCCGTCATGCGCGTCGCCGTTGCCGCATCACCGTCGCCGACGTGCAGGTCCGGCACCAATGCCGCGTCGAGACCGTGCACGCGGGCTGTGATCGTCAGGGGTGAGCCGGCCCGCACCTTGGAGGTTCCGGGGGTGACCTCGACCAGCAGGCGCGATGGCAGCAGGTAGGCCGCCGCCACGCCGATGCCGCGCGATGCCGTGGGCGCGAACGCCGCCGAACCGGCCAGTAGAACGAGAGTGCCGGCAAGGGCGCCGATCCCGGCACGGCGCAGCGTCTCGGGGCTGATGATGCGGTCGAAGCCGACGTTCTCGACAGCGCGGACGGCCTGGCGGGCAAGCGCAGGCGCGGTGATCGCGCTCGAGTCTCCATGCTCGACGGCCGTGACCACCACGTCGTCGAGGCCACCGGCGCGCTCCTCGATGAAGCGCGCGAGCTGGAGGTCTGACGGCGGACGCCGGGGAGGGCGAAGCGCGGCAGCGAGCGTCACGGCGACCACGCCGAGCACGATCAGCACGACGAAGGCCAGCGGAAGCCCTTCGGAAGCCAGCAGCCAGACCGTGAGCCCGCCAACGCCCAGGAACATCGTCGCTCCGAACGCGCCGGTCGCCCACGCGCGCAGCCGTACGTCGCGCGTCCAGCGACGCCGCACCTCGGCGAGTACCGCCCCGAGTTCGTTGTGACGGCCGTTCATTCTGCGGTTCTGCCTTTTGCCTTCTGCCTTTTGCCTTTGCCTTCTGCCTTCCCGCCTCCTGCCTTCCCTTTCGTGATCCTACGTCATCAAGTTGCCCGCCGCGCCACCATCCCTTCGCCGGCAAGCGCCAGGAACATGGCAAGGAGTCCCCACTGCCACAATCGCTGATCGTCCTCGGTTTTGCGCGCTTCGGCAGCCACGTCCGGCTGGGTCGTCCGTGGCACGCGCGGGATCGCGGCCAGGAACTCCTCCTGCGAAATCGGGGCCGGGTTCGACTCTTCCGAATTGACGTTCACGGCGACTCGCCGGCCGGTTTCATTGGCACTGTCGGGGACTGCGTGCACACCTGGTGTCGGCGCCACGCCCGCGGGGACGACGGGGAGCACCCACGTCTGCGGTTGCCGATGGGCTTCCGTAAGGTAGCGAGCGGTTTCGACAATGAATGGGACGAACGCCGGGCTCAGTGGAAAGCGGTTCCAGCGATTGTCGAGGTCCGACGCGAACAGGAGGAGTCGGCCGCCGGCGCGCGGCTGCTCGATGAATGCGGCAGGACCACCCGTGAACCGCGCCAGCACACGCCGGCCGCCCTCATCGATGCCACGGTACTGCTGGAACGGCACGTCGCCGAGCGCCGCGCCTGGAGTCGCAAACGGACGCAGGATCGGGTGACGCGTATCTTCGAGCACGAGTGTCGCACCGTCGTTGCCGAGCTCCTGCGCGTCCGTCGCGACGGCCGGTGGGCCGCCAAGCAGGGTCGCGAGCGCGGGCACGTCCACATCGGGACCGGCTGTGACCAGCGCCGAGCCGCCGTCGGCCAGATACGCGGCGACGAGCTCACGGCCGTGCCGATCCAGCGTGCGTGTACCCAGCAGGATCAGCGCGTGCTCGCGATTCAGCTGTTCCCGGGTCCATTTCGAGACAGAGCGCCCGTCGAGCACGGTCACGGTAAAAGCCCGGCCCTGCTCCGCTGCGCCGAGCGCACGCTCCACGTAGAGGCCGCCGCCGGTCGAGGTCGGATCCGACACGATCACCAGGATTCGCGTCGCCCCTGCCGGGTCCAGCACGACGTATCGCACGTCGTCAGCGGGCACGCCGCCATCGTCCTGCAGCGATACCGAGGCGGCCCCGGCGGCCGGCACCGCGGCATCGAACGTGACCGGTAGCACGGCTTGCGCCGCCACGGTAATGGTGGACCGCGCTTTTTCGACGCCGTCGACGGTGAGAAGCACCTCTGTCGTCCTCGGCTCGAGGCCGAAGTTCTGAACCGTCGCTTCCATGCGTGCGCCCCGGCGCCCGGCGGTCGTCACGGCAAGGTTCCGCACCGGCGCATCGACCCGCTTGATCCGGACCTGCACGTCGTCCGGGAGCCCGCCTCGCGGCGTTCCTCTCCACCCGGCCTGCTGCAGATCGGTGACGATCGCGACATCACCGGCCCGGGCTCCGAGGACCTCGCCGATCCTGGCCAGCGCGGCGCCGTACTGCGTGCCGTTGTTGCCTGGGGACAGCGCCGCGATCGCGGCAGCGATCGATCCCCGGTCCGTGGTTGGCGCAACCACGATATCCGCGGCCTCGTCGAAGGCGACGAGTGCCAGTGCATGGGTGGACGGCGTCTCGTCCATCGCTTCGGTTGCGAGTGTCCGTACCCGATCGAAAACGCCGGGCGCGGACAAACTGAACGACCGATCGACCGCGATGACGGTGACCGCGGCGTCGGCGGCGAGGAGCCGGCCGGCAAAGTACGGTCGCGCGAATGCCGCAGCAAGCAGGACCAGCGCGCTGATCCGCAGCGCCAGCAGGATGAGCTCGCGCAGCCGCTTGCGGCGCTGCTGCTCCACCGGGCTGGTCGCGAGAAGACGCACGGCCGGGAACTCGACCACGACATCGGTTCGGCGGCGGAACAGGTGCAGCGCGATCGGAAGGGCGATCGCCAGTGCCCCGAGCAGATAGAGCGGGGTCAGGAACGACAGGCTGCCCACTAGAGCGCCCTCCGCCGCGTCTGCAGGTAGGCGAGCAGCGCCATTTCAAGAGGCTGCGACGTGTCGAGCAGCGTGTAGTCGATGCCGTTCTGGCCGAGCACGGTCCGGAAGTTCGAGACCATGGCCTCGAGCCGCGCCTTGTAGGTGTCGCGAATCGCCGCCGGCACCGCGACGATCTCCTGGTCGCTCTCGACGTCGCGGAACCTGGCCGCGCGATCGAACGGGAACGAAATCTCGTGTGGATCGAGCACCTGGAATACGACGACGTCGGTGCCGCGGTACCGGAAGTGCTTGAGCCCCTCGATGATTCGATCCGGGTCGTCCAGCAGGTCCGAGATCAGCACGACCAGCCCGCGCTTGCGGATTGCCTGGACCAGATCCGCGAGCGGCTTGGCGATGTCGGTGCCGACACCAAGCGACACCCGTTCGAGCGCGAGCAGGAGTGTCTTGAGGTGACCCGGCCGCGCGCTGCACGGCAGCAGCTCGCGGATCCGATCGTCGAAGGTGAGCAGCCCGACCGCGTCGCGCTGCCGGTTCATCAAGTAGGCAAGCGCGCCAGCCAGATACGATCCGTATTCGATCTTGCTGACCGCGTGCGAGCCGTAACCCATCGAGCGGCTGACGTCGAGCAGGATGTGGCACTCGACGTTGGTCTCCTCCTCGAATTTCTTGACAACGTGGCGATCGGTGCGGGCGTAGATCTTCCAGTCCAGCGTCGCCAGATCGTCGCCGGGCAGGTATTGCCGGTACTCGGCGAACTCGACACTGAATCCCTTGAAGGGGCTGCGATGCAAACCGGTGAGGAAGCCCTCGACGATCGTCTTCGCCTTCAGGTCGATGGTGCCCAGCCGGGCAACGATTGCGGGATCGAGATAGCGGGCCTGACCAGCCATCGAGACGGCCTTTTTCCTTCTGCCTTGTGCCTTCTGCCTTTTGCCTTCTGCCTTGCCCTACAACCCACTCTTCGGCAGGGGCACCGTCTCGATCAGCCGCTCGATGATGCGCTCCGTGCCCACGCCTTCGGCCTCGGCATAGAAGTTCGGGATGATGCGGTGCCGCAGAATCGGGTTGGCCAGCGCCTGGATGTCCTTGACCGAGACGTGGAGGCGCCCGTGCATCAGCGCACGGGCCTTGGCGCCAAGGACCAGCGCGTGCGAGGCGCGAAGCCCGGCGCCCCACTTCACCCATTTCTGGACGAAGTCGAGCTTCTCGCCGCGCCCCGGCCGCGAGTTGTCGGCCAGACGCACGGCGTACCGCGCCACTTCGTCGGCAATCAGCACCTGCCGCACGTAGTCCTGGATGCGCAGGATGTCGGCGCCATCAAGGATTCGGTCCGGCTCGGGCCTGGCGGTGCTCGTCGTATCGGTGACCACCTTCACCTCGTCGTCTTCGGACAGGTAGGTCATCACCACGTTGAACAGAAATCGATCGAGCTGCGCTTCGGGCAGCGGATAGGTGCCTTCGAGCTCGATCGGGTTCTGGGTCGCGAGCACGAAGAACGGCCGGTCCAGCGGATAGGTCCGCCCCGCCGCCGTGACGTGGTACTCCTGCATTGCCTCGAGCAGCGCCGCCTGGGTCTTCGGCGGCGTCCGGTTGATCTCGTCGGCGAGGATGATCTGCGCGAAGATCGGTCCGTGCACGAAACGGAGGGTGCGATGCCCGGCTTCCTCGTCGAGCACCTCGGTGCCGGTGATATCAGCCGGCATCAGGTCGGGCGTGAACTGGATCCGCTTGAAGCTGAGGTGCAGGATCTGCGCGAGCGTCTTGACCAGGAGCGTCTTCGCCAATCCCGGCACGCCGGTGATGAGGCAGTGCCCGCCGCAGAAAAGCGCCATCAGCACTTCATCGACGACCTCGTCCTGCCCGACGATGATCTTGCGTAGCTCGCCGAGGATCTGCGTGCGGCTTCCCGCCACGCGCTCGGCGAGATCCGCCGTTTCCCGTTCGATCGTCTTGTCCATGTCAATCTCTCACACCCGTCGCACCTGCCGCACCCGCCGCACTTCTGTCAATGCGTCAACGTGTAGACGACCTCGTTGATCCACATTCGATAGGCGAGCGCGGTCCAGGGGACGTAGCCCGGATATTCCTCGGCGTTGGACCACTCCACGCCGTCGCCCATGTCGGTGTTCCAGTTGATCAGCACCATCGGCCGCCCGGTATCGTCGAGGATGGCGCGCAGGTGCGGCTGGAACCCGCCCTTCTCCCAGGTTCGTCCGCTGAAGAACGAGCCGAGCCCGGGAATCTGCGGATACTTCTCGATGCGGTAGAAGCAGGTGAAGATCGGGTGCGGCGGCTGCAGCTCGACGATCTCGCGCTCGGGAAACACGCGGCGGAGCTGCCGGACCGTCAGGTCCCACTCGTAGGGGCCGTGAAAATCGTCGAGCGTCAGGGTCCCGCCGCGCATCAGGAACTCGCGCAGGATCGGCACCTCGGTGTCGCGCAGCTGCAGGTTGCTCGGCTCCACCATGTAGATCCAGGGGTATTGCCAGAGCCGCTCGTCCTCGAGCTCCAGCACGACCGGGTCTCCGACTTCGACAGCGGTCACCGACTTGATGCGCCGCGAGAGATTCTGCTCGGCCGCGGGACCGTCGATGGCCCACGGATCTTCCCAGTACGCCATCCGCGGCCCGCCGCGCCCCTCTTCGGACCAGGAGTGATAGCGGATGCGAACGAAGGTCCACTGCAATCCGGCGAGCCGGTCGTTGGGCAGCGCCGGCACCTGCGCCTCGGCGGCGATCGACAGGACCAGGGCCGCCAGGGCAAGGCAGAGGGCAAAAGGCAAAAGAGAGAAGCGCTTCACGTCACCGTCCGCCGGCGAGCTTCAGGAGGATGTCCTGCGCCCGCGCATACGTCGGAGCGATTTCGAGCGCGGCAAGTGCCTGCTTGCGGGCCTCATCTTTGTGTCCCGCCTCGAGCAGGCCCTCGGCAAGGTCCGCGTGCGCGCCGGCCTTGTCCACCGGTCCGGCGGCCAGCGCCACCCGGAACAGCTTGACGGCTTCGGCCGAATTGCCGGCGCCGAGCGCCATCCGGCCGAGCGTGGTGTGCGACGCGGAATCGAACGGGTCTACCGCAACGGCGCGGGTGAGCGCTGTTCGCAACAACCCGGGGTCGGCCTTCGGGTCTACCAGCGACGCCAGCTTCCGCGCCGAGTTCACGTCCGAGTGATCGAAGCTGGTCAGCGTGTCGAGCGCTTTGATGGCCCGCGCCTTGTCACCGCGAGCGAGCGCGATCTCGGCGATCTGCGCCTGCGGGCTGTCGGGCCCGGTGGCGTTCGGTACGAGCGCCGCCGCCTTCTCGAGGACCGCCATCGCCTCGTCGGGCGCGCTCTTCTTGAGCGCCGAGCCGAGCTCCACCTGCACCGGGAAGCTCTCGGGGTGCCTGGCCGCCAGGGCTCGCAGCGCCTCGAGCGAGTCGGCGTCCTTCAGCCCCTCGGGGATCGCCAGCGCCTTTCGCAGCGCCCCGTAGCGCTTGTCCAGGAACGCGTCGAACGTCTTCTGCAGCGTATCGATATCGACGCCCAGCACCTGGCGGATGGCGGCCTCGGTGTCGATCCCCGTGGCGTACGACTGGACCAGCGCCTTCAGTTTCGGCTGGCCGTAGACCTCGACGATGTGATCGACGACGAGCGAGGACTGGAAGTAGGACAGCGAGATCGTTTCGGGATTGCTGAAGCCGCTGTTCAAATCCTTGAGCGGCAGCACCTGCCCGCGATCGAGCGCGCGGGCGAACGGGATGTCCATCTCGCGCCCCCACTCGGGCCGGGCGCGTTTCTCCTCGAACACCGAGATGCCCTCGGTGAGCCACCGCGGGATGCGCTGGTCCGAGAGCTGCAGCGTGAACACGTGGGCCATCTCGTGCCACAGGGTCACGCCCCAGTTGAACTCGCCTGGCTGCCGCGCCTTCGGCGAATCCATCGTCACGACGCGGCCGAAGCAGGCGCCGAGCGCGCCGATCATGCCCATCAGTCCGGTGGTCCGGACCGCGAAGTGATCGTGACGAGGGAACACCTCGACCAGGATCGGGCCCTTGGGCGTGAACTCCCAGGTCTTGGTGAGCGTGTCGAGGGCCTCGCGGGCCAGGGCCGGCGCGTACTCCTGCATCACCGCGATCTCTTCAGGCGCCAGCCGCATCGTGATGTCGCGGTCGGTGACGGTGCCGAACGTGTCGAGCGTGTCCAGGACCTCGAGCAGGTTGTAGGTGAGGACGTCGTAGGGGTCCTGCCGGAACGAGGTTTCGAGCGCGCGCCGGGCGCCGCGCTCGTCACCGGTGCGCATCAGGTGCGCCCCGAGGTCAGCGTAGGCCCGCCAGTTCTCACGATCGACCTGAATCGCGCGGCGGACGTGCTCGACGGCCTCGTCGAAGCGGTAGTAGCCGGCGGTGACCGACCCGACCACGCGGTAGTACTCGCCGTCGGCGGGATGAATCTTCAGCGTCTCGGCTTCTCGCGCCTTGAACGTCTCGGTGTCGCCATCGACGTAGGCGATCGCGCCTTCGAGAGCCAGCGCCTCGCGGCTCTTCGGATTGACCGCGCGCGCCTTCGCCAGCCACTCCTTCGCTTCGGGCTTGCGGTCCTTGCCGATTGTCGTTTCGGCCATCACGAGGAGCGCATCGACGTCGCGCGGGTTCGCCTTGAGGACGCGCTGGGCGAGCGCCACCGCCTGCGGCGGGTTGTCCTCCGACAGCGCCCGCGCCATGCCGATGAGCGCAACCGGATTGTCGGCATCCGCCTTGAGCGCCATCTCGTAGGAGCGGACCGCCTCGGCGCGGTTGTACTTCTCGAGCAACAGCTCGCCCCACTCCGTATTCACCTCGACGCTGTCCGGGGCGATCGAGCTCGCGTCCTGGAGGTACTCCTTCGCGTTCTCCGACTGGCCGAGTGCGCGCGCGGCGCGGCTGGCGCTGAGGAAGTCGCGCACGGTTTCCGCGTCCTGCGCCGCGAGCAGGATCAACTGCAGCGTCTTCCGCGCTTCGGCTTTCTTCCCCTGGTAGATCTGGAGCCGGCCGAGTTCGACGGCGGCCTCGCTGCCTGGAGCCTTGGCGGCGAGCGGCTGCAACAGCGACTCGGCGCGGGCGTAGTCGCCGACCGCCGCTGCACTCTTCGCGCGCAGCAACACCATCGCCGCGTCTGCGGGCTGCGCCGCGGTGAGCTTTTCGACTTCCTCGTATTGCCCGGCGCGCCAGGCCTGTTCGGCCGCCGAGCGCCCGGTGCCCTGTGTCTGCTCGCGCGCGAGGGCGAGGCCGATGCCGGCGGTCAGGGCAACAGAGCAGAGCGAGATGACCCAGAATCGGCGTGTCATGGCCCTACGCCGGAGTATATCTGACGGCGCCACGGGAGTTTAGACGCCGTGGCGGCGGTTAAGGCCTCAAATTCAGGCTCTGGGCTTTAGGCTCTGGCTTTAGGCGCGCACGCATGTCTCGCTGGCCACGGCTCGCCCACCCGAAACCTGAACAGCGTGACGAGAGCTCTTCCTAAAGCCTAGAGCCCAGGGCCTAGAGCCTTAGCAAGACACACACTTGTGGTTGTTCTTCGCGCCGAGGCTTTCCAGCAGCTTGATCGTCTCCGGATACGGCTGGGTTCGCTGAACCGGGCCGTTGGCCATGTCCACGGTGGTCAGCCCGGCTCGGTTCACCTTCGTCACGTCCGCGCCCTTCGAGACGAGATACTGAATCATCTCGTTGTCGCCGCGCGACGCTGCATGGTGCACGGCGGTGTTGCCATCGTCGTCCACCGAGTTGACGTCGAGGCCGACTTCTTCCACGAGGTACTTGACCGCGGCGAGCATACCCGTGGGTGCGTAGCGGTGCGCGTTGCCGGCGAATCCTTCGCCGTAGCCGACGCCAGCGGCGGCGTGCAGCGCGTTGATGCCCGGCGAGCCGGGCGGCATCGGCGGCAGGCGGTTGGCGTCGCCGGCGCGGACGCCGCCCTGCTGGTCGCGCTCCTGGGTCGGCGGCTTGATCGTCGTGATGAACGGATCGGCCCCATAGGAGAGCAACAGCTTCATCGCCTCGATGTCGCTGGCATAGGCGGCGCGCCAGAACGCCGTGGCACCGCCCTCATCAGTGCGCAGCAGATCGAAGTTGTACTGCGTGTACCAGATCTTCTTTACCAGCCGGGCGTTGGGATCCGCGCCCTTGTCGAGCAGCGCCTTCATCAGTGCCATGTAGCCGGTGCGCTGCTGGAGCTGGGCGCGCGGCTGCGGGTAGAACGACTTTGGCGCCCACTCGATGTTGATCGTCGCGTAGAGCGGCGTCGCGCCGGCCTCGCTGGCGATATTCGGATCCGCGCCGCGGTCGATCAGACCCATGGCCAGGTCGTAATGGCCGTTGATGATCGCCATCAGCAGCGGCGTGGTGCCGTCGCCGGTGGCTCTTGCGTTCACGTTCACGCCGCCGTCGACGAGCGCCATCACCGAGGCGACGCTCCCCTGCCGGGCGGCGTAGTGAATCGCCTCGAACCCGCCCTGCTTGCCGATCAGCTCGTTGTAGCGGAACGAGCGGGTCACACCCGGAACCTCGTTCTTCTTGTCCGCTGGCGTGGGCGCCGGGCGGCCCGCCGCCTGCGCCGACGCCCGCTGCGTCGAGAGGCGAATCTCCTCCTGGAGCGCTTCCTCTGGCGAGGTCATCTTCGAGACGTCAATCACCTTCGAGGCCAGCTTCGTGTCGGCTCCGACCTCGACCAGCACCTTGACCACCTCTGGACGATCGAACGCCGCGGCGAACATCAGCGCGGTCTGCTCGCTGGCCTGCTCCTTCGCGTTCAGATCGACCTTGTCAGCAACCAGCTGCTTGACGGCGGCAACGTGCCCGGATGCGGCCGCGAACATCAGCGGCGTCGTCCCGGTAACGGTCGGCTGATTGGGGTTGGCGCCGGCCTTGACCAGCAGCTGGATGACCTGCTCGTGGCCGCGCTGGCTGGCCAGGTGCAGCGGCGTGTAGCCGCCGAGCCGCGTCGTCGCCCGCACGTTCGCACCGGCGTAGAGCAGCACACTCACCATGTCGGCGTCGCCGCGCATCGCGGCGTGATGCAGCGCCGTCGTCCCGTCGCCGAGGGCGGCGTTGACATCGCCGCCTTCCTTGAGCAGCCGCTTCACCGTCGCCAGATCGCCCTCACGGGCCGCGTCGGCGACGACCGAGGTGCTTCGAGCCGGCTCGATGCGGGCTGGCGCGGCGGACAACGGTCCGCACACCATCACCGCCGCGACAACGGCAATTCCCCACCGCTTCAGACCGCTCACGCTCATCGCGTTCACTCCCCCGCCGCCGTGGTCGGCGCCGGCTCGTTGAGGTCGAAGGTACCCGTGCTATCGCCGAAGTTCGGCGTCTCCACTCCCAGCGTCTGCAGCACCGACAGCATCGGGTTCGCCATCGGCGTCCCGTCAGCGGCGCGCAGGTGAACGTTCCCCTTGATCGCGCCGCCGCCGTGCCCGAGCAGGATCAACGGGCAGCGCTTGTGGTTGTGAACGTTCGAGTTCCCCATTGGCGACCCGTACATCACGACGCTGTTGTCGAGCAGTGTCTGGTCGCCTTCCTTGACCGCCGCAAGCTTGTCGAGGAAATAGGGCAGCAGGCTCGCGTGGTAGGTGTTGATCTTCGCGTATTCGGCAATCCGCTCGTCGCGATCGCCGTGGTGCGAGGCGATGTGGAACCCGGTGGTGACGCCGGTCTCCGGCCACACGCGATTCGATACGTCGCGGCTCATCTTGAACGCGAACGTCCGGGTGATGTCGGCCGCGAACGCGAGCGCCTGCAGGTCGAACATCAGCTTGACGTGCTCGGTGTAGTTGTCGGGCACACCGGCCGGAGCGCCGGGCAGCTCGCGCGGCTCGCCGCTGGTGTTGCTCTCCTCCACCTTCTGGATGCGCCGCTCGATCTCGCGGACATCGTCCAGGTATTCCATGAGCCGAGCCTGGTCGGCGGCTCCGAGCGACGCCTTCAGCTCGTTGACCGAGGCCGTCACCCAGTCGAGGATGCTCTTGTCCTTCTTGCGGCGGCGCGCCCGGGCCTCGGGGGTCGCGCCGATCCCGAATAACTGATCGAACACCGCGCGCGGGTCGCGGATCATCGGCAGCGGCTCGCCCGGCGACGCCCAGGAGATTGAATCGGTGTAGGCGCAGGAGTAGCCGTAGAAGCAGCCGCCCGCCTGGTCCACGCTCTCGATACACAACTGCATCGAAGGAATCGGCGTTTCGCCGCCAACCTGGCGGGCAAAGATCTGGTCGATTGACACACCCGCTTTGACGTCGGACCCCTGGGTCTGGTGCGGGTGGGACTGGGTCAGGAACACCGCCGCCGAACGGAAGTGGTCGCCGCCGATCTCCGGCGGGGTGAACGCCTCGGCGTTGCGGACGTCGGTGCGGCTGACGATCGTCAGGTGCTGACGGTAGTTCTCGAGCGGGGCGAGGCTCGACTTGCCAAAGGTGAAGTCGCGCCCGACTTCGGCCGGCGCCCAGAGGTTGTTCTTCTCGCCGAAAGCAGTGCTGCCGGCGCAGCCGTGCACCATCTCGATCGCGACGAAGCGGAGCTTCTTCGTCGCCTGGCGGGCCTCGGCGCCGCGCACCGGCATCATCGCCTCGAGCAGTGGCAGCCCCACGCTGACGCCAATTCCCTTGAGCGCCGTTCGTCGATCGAGCCGCTTCTGGGTCAGGAACATTCGCCGTGTCTCCTTCCGAACTGCGGATACGTCACACACTCACTCAGGGCCGTTCGGCGACCGTCTCGGTTGCGACCGGAACGTCGGCGCTCATCCGGAACGCCGGGCTCTTCACGATCGCCTGCACGAACGCGCTGATCTTCAGGTTCTGGGCGCTCGCCTCGCGGACGATGCGGCGGACCATTGGCATGTCCTCGGCCTCGATGCGCCGGCCGAGTGCGTAGGTGAACAGGCTCTCGGTGAAGCTGAGGACGAACACGTCCTGGTGCTTCAGCAGCGCCTTGCGGAGGCCGGCGGGCCCGTCCATGGGCGTGCCGTCGTAGAGCTCGCCGGTCGGGTCGACAGGCGCGCCGTTGTCCTTGATCCGCCACTTGCCGGTGACGTCGAAGTTCTCGAGTGCCAGGCCGAGCGGGTCGATCACCCGGTGGCACGAGCGGCACGCGGGATTCTTGCGGTGCTCCTCCATGCGCTCGCGGACCGTCAGCATCCGGGTCGCCCCGGTCGCCTTGGTCTCCTCGAGGCCGGGGACGTTCGGCGGCGGCGGCGGCGGCGGCGAGCCGAGCATCACCTCCATCACCCACTTGCCGCGCATGACCGGAGAGGTGCGATCCGCGACCGAGGTCAGCATCAGCACGCTGCCCTTGCCGAGCAGGCCGCGCCGCTCATCGGACACGGTGACGCGCTGGAATTCGTTGCCGGTGATGTCCGGGATGCCGTAGTGGCGCGCCAGCCGCGCGTTCACGAAGGTGTGATCCGCAGTCAGCAGATCGAGGACGCCGCGATCCTCGCGCACCAGGCTGTCGAAGAAGAGCTCCGTCTCCTTCACCATCGCGCGCCCCAGCGAGCGATCGAAATAGGGAAAGAGAATCGCGTCCGGCAGGATCTGATCGACGTCGGCGAGGCGCAGCCACTGGGCCGCGAAGCGGTTGGCAAGCGCGTCGGACCGCGGGTCGGCCAGCATCCGCTTCACTTGCCGATCGAGCGCAAGCGGGGTCGACAGCGTTCCAGACGTAGCGGCCTTGAGGAGTGCCGCATCCGGGCCGCTGCCCCAGATGAAGAAGGACAGCCGCGAGGCCAGCGCGAGATCGTCGAGACGGTAGGGGCGGCCGGCCACCGCCGAGGTCGGAACCGGCTCGAGCCGGAACAGGAACTGCGGGCTGGCCAGGATGGCTTCAATCGACGACGCGACGCCGGTCTCGAAATCGCCTTCGGCGCGGCCGTCGGCGTAGAACGCCATCAACCGATCGAAGTCTTTCTGGTTGACGGGGCGACGGAATGCCTGGGTCGCCAGGTCGCGCACGATCTTCTGCGCGCAGGGCTGCTCCTCGGACGGCGCGGTCGGCCGGCACGTAAAGATCTTGCGGCGGCTCTCGGTGTCAGAGACGCCAGTGACGCGCGTCGGCCCGACGACGGCCATGTCCTTGAGGTGCGGGAGAGTAGTGACACCGAACGCCACACCGATCTGCGTGTCGGCCAGCGTGTGATCGATCGGCGCGATCAAATCGTTCACCGGCCCCTCGAAGCGCTGCAGGAATGCCGCGGTCACGCGGTGCGACCCGGCGGTGACGTGAATGACCGGCGTCTTGAGCGACATCCCGCCGGACATGTCGGCCATTTTGGGGTTCACGTCGAGCAGAGCCATCCGATCGCCGTCCACCGACACTTCGATCTGCTCGCCCGTTGAGGGGCCGCCGAAGAGGAAGCCGCAGGCGTTGCCGTGGAGCTCGAGGCGCAGGCTGTAGTCGCCGTCGGCCGGGAAGGTGTGGACGACCGAGAGTCCGCCGCGGGTCCCGAGCGGGGCGCCGTCAACGCGTTCCATCTGCGACAGCGTCTTGGGCACGCGATACAGCGCCTCTGCCGACTCGGCTTCGGGGTCGCCGACCGCGAGCGCGGTGACTTTGCCCGCGGCCCGCAGATAGGCTTCCATCAGCGTCGGCGAGAAGAGCTGCGAATCCGACACGTTGTCGAAACCGGCGCTCAGCTGATCGGCCGGCAGCAACCCGGTGACGTCGACGTCGAGCGCGAGCAGATCCCGGATCGCACGCGCGTACTCGGCGCGGTTCAGGCGCTGGAACACACGGCCGCCGGGGCGATTGGCATCGGCCGCACGATCCACCGTGGTTTCGAGTGTCGTCGTGAGCTGGGTCAGCACCGCGGCTTCGGGACGCTTGGCGCCCGACGGCGGCATCATTCCCGCGCGCAGCTTGCGAATCATCTTCTCGGTGACGTCCGCGTGTTCGGCGGCTTTCGTCACGTCGTACGAGGCCAGCGTCAGTCCGCCCGCCTTTGCGCGATCGCTGTGGCACGTCACGCAGTACTGCTTGATCAGCGCGTTCTGGTCGGCAGATGCAGCGGCCGGCGTCGCCGCCGCGGGATGAGAAGCGGCCGGCGCAACTGGCGTCTGGCGCGGCGCCGGAGCAGGCGCGGCGGGCGCAGGTGTGCTCTGCGAAGTTGTCGGTTGCGGCGCCGCGGCAGGTTCGGCCGGGGCTTGCCCCGACGCCCTGACCAGTCCAAAGCCAAGCACCGATGCCACAACCACAGCAGGAACAGCGCGTCTCATAGGTACAACCGTCCGCAAAGTATAGCGTGTGCAAGACCTCCGGTGATGTCTCGCGATGTCACTTGGGGTGAACACTTTACCTGTGTTTCCAACACCCTCTGGAAGGGGCGCAGCGGGCTCCGTCAGTAGAGCGGCCGCCAGGTGAAGAACATGGCTGCCGCAAAGCTCTGCAAGGCTGCGAAAGCGACTGCCCAGGCCGAGCGATGCCGTTCGGGCACCACCGCGGCCAGCCAGAGAAACGCCGGGAAGAGCGTCGAGGTCACCCGGCCGATCGAGAGCATCCCGCCGAGCGCGAGCGGCGGCAGCAGGTTGACCAGGAGCAGCACGGCATAGGCGGCCCCCCACCGGCGATAGACGGGCCAGACGGCGGCCAGGACGAACACCACGCTCAACAGGTAGAAGAGGTCCAGCGCCTGGTTCGAGGCGTAATGGTAGAGGCCGTACTGGGCAACGAAGTCGACGCGATCGGTGACCAGCGTGTCGAGCCCGCGATAGGTGCGTCCCCACGCGGCGTTCTGGGCCGTCCACTGGAACGGCGAGCCCGTGAGGAAAAGGACGTAGGTGGAATACAAGAGCATCCCGATGCCCGGCATCGCCGCCACCGCGAGCCGGTCCAGGTTCTGTGCCCAGGGGAACGAGCCCTTTCTCCAGTCCTGCTTGGCTCGTTCGACGACCAGCAGCGCGAGCACGATCGACAGGAACGCGCCGTTCGGCCGGGTCAACCCCGCCAGCAGCCCCCACCCGCCGGCTCTCCAGAGTTCGCCGCGCCGGAAATGCCAGATGCTTCCGAGCATGGCCAGCAGGAAGAGCGACTCGCTGTAAGGGGCGCTGTAGAACAGCGAGAATGGATAAGCGGCAAGAAACACCAGCGCCGCGGCGGCGCGCTCCTCATCGCCGAGGTGTTCGCGGGCGAGGCGGAGGAGATACACGAGCGCCCAGAAAAACGCCATCAGCGATACGGCGACGCCGGCCCAGAGCGGCTGCCGTCCGAGGATCACCGCCGCAAACCGGGTGAGCAGCGGAAATGCCGGAAAGAACGCGATGTTCTGCTGCGTATCGCGACTCGCCTCCGACCACTGATAACCATCGGTAGCGATGGTCAAGTACCAGCCGGCGTCCCAACGCGCCGGCAGATCGAGAAAGGCGTTCTGATAGATCTGAATCGGCGGCGGATCCGTGAACGGATAGCCAATCAGGACCACCGACAGGAAGCCGATCACCAGGACGCCGATGCGCGTCGTGAGATGAATCGGCAGCACGGCCCGCGTTTCCGCCGACGTCCACCATCGCACGAGGCCGCGTCCGGCTCGACGCCACGCCGGATCGTCAGGCCACCGCCACTGGCGAAGCAGCATCAGCGCTACGCCCCACACTGCCGGGCGCCACCAGTCGGTGACCGAGACTCGCATGCCAGCCACGGTCACGCGAAACCCGCCGAACACCAGCACGGAAAGCGTAAGCGCCAACGTGGCGATCGCGGCAACGTCTGCCACCCGCACCCAGAGCGGGAGCGGGTGCGATGTGGTGGATGACGTTGCGTCCGAACTAGTGGTCATCGCAGCTCGAGTGAATGGTGCGGCTATTGTCGCCCGAGCGCGCGTTCTTCGACCGCGATCCTGCGCCGCAGCAGCGCACCGAAGCCGACCAGCGCGATCGCTCCAGTGAGCGGCGCCCACACGGTGAGCGCGACGCCGAGGATCTCCCCGAGCACGGCGAGGTAATTGGGATGCCGCATCACGCGATAGGGCCCGCTCGTGACCAGCGCGCGCCCCGGGAGCACCAGCACCCGGAACGACCACAGGTGCCCGAGCGAGGTGATCGCCCACATCTTGAGCGCCTTGGCGAGCCCGAAGATGGCGAGTCCGGCGAGGAGTACCGCCGGCGGCGCTGGGCCGCGCCACGCTCCCTCGAGCGCCATCGCCGCGAATGCTGCCGGATACGCCCACTGCATCGTCCGGTACACGTCGTCCGGCGGTTCGACCGCGCCCTGCTTGCGAAGCGCGGCCTCGTTGACGCGCGACAACACCGCCTCGCCGAGCATCACCAGGAACACGGCCGCCGCGGTGACGGCAGCGATCAAGAGACCCGGGCTGGCCCTCACATCCGCCCTGCGTCGCCGGCGTAGCGGATGATGGCGCCGAACGCGCCGGGCCAGACGGCCGCGGCGCGGGCGGCGATCCGGACCGCGCGCGGCGAGCTCACGATCTCGCGCATCGCGCGATTGAACGCGCGCTTCGGACCAACCCGCGGCCGGAGCGCTGCGGCGTAGGCGCGGTGCGCACTCCCGGCTGGCAAGCGGCCGTCGAGGACTTGGGCGGCGATTGCCGCCGCGGTCTCCGCGCTCGCCAGCGCGAGGCGAATCCCGTCGCCGGTCATCGGATCGATGAAACCGGCGGCATCGCCAAGCAGCAGCAGCCCGTCACAGCCCGGCACGCGGGCGTCGATCGCCAGCGGGCCGAGCACCGCCGGCGGTCCGGTCCGGCGGGCCCGCGCGAAGCGCGGCGCCAGCACCGGATCGGCGCCGAGTCTCGCTTCGAGCAGCGCGTCTGGCGAACCCCACGCGCGGCGCCTGTCGAATGGCTGTACGAGGCACGCGTTGGCGCGGCCATCGGGCGTCGGCGCCACGCCGATGTAATGTCCGTCGCGGACGTGCATCTCCCCCATCGACGACAATGCGTCCACCCCTTCGAAATAGGCGCCGATCGCCCAGCGGCGCGGACGCGCGGCGCACGAGGACAATCCGCACGCTTCGCCGAGACGCGAGCGGCGGCCGTCGGCGCCCAGCGTGAGCCGGGCGCGATGCACCTCTTCGCGGCCGTCGCGCCGGCGTACGCGAACGCCACGGACCCGCCCATCGGGTCCGCGCTCAGGCCCGGTGACCGTGATCGTCTCCTCGAGCCGCGCGCCGGCGCGAACTGCATGGCGAATCAACCACTCGTCGAGGATCTCGCGGGTGATCGCGAGGCCGTGCAGATCGCCGCCGTAGGCGCCGCGCACGAACACGGGCCCGGGACCGCTCAGCAGCATCCCGTCGATGCGGAGCGCGCCGGCCGCCAGCGCCGTCAGGTCGAAGTAGCGGCCCAGCAGCGCCACGGCACCGGGATTCAGGGTGTCGCCGCACAGCTTCGGCCGCGGAAAGCGGCTGCGCTCGAACACCGTCACCCGCGCTCCGGCTCGTGCGAGGAGCCAGGCGGCGAGCGCGCCGGCCGGGCCGCCGCCGGCAACGACCACGTCGTTCGCCTGCGGCTCGCTCATGCGCTCGACCGCGCTTCTGCCGCGCCGAGAACAATCGCGGAGTTCTTGGAGCCGAAACCCAGACAGTTGCAGAGCGCGGCTTCGACGCTCGCCCGTCGCCCGGCGTTGGGGATGAAGTCGAGATCGCAGGCGGGATCCTGATCGCGCAGGTTGATCGTCGGCGGGAGGCACCCACGCTGCATCGCCAGCGCCGTCGCGACGATGCCGGCCGCGCCGCTGGCGCCTTGCGGGTGGCCGATCATCGACTTGGTCGACGATCCCGGCACGCGCTCGGCCGCCGCGCCAAGCGCGACGCGGGTGCAGCGCGACTCGATGGCGTCGTTCAGCTGCGTCGACGTGCCGTGGTAGTTGACGTAGCCGATCTCCTCGGGCCGGCGTCCCGCCGAGGCCAGCGCGTCACGCAGGCAGCGGACGATCTCCGATCCGTCGGGATCCATCTGGACGCGGTGGTAGGCATCGCAGGTCGAGGCGTAGCCTTCCACGCACGCGTAGATACGGGCGCCGCGGGCCAGAGCCCGATCCTCGCGCTCGAGGGTCATCATCCACGCGCCTTCGCCGAGCACGAAGCCGTCCCGGCCGCGGTCGAACGGACGCGAGGCTTCGGCCGGCCGATCGTTGTAGTGCGTGGACACCGCCCGCATGCGCGAGAAGCCGAAGATCATCCCGGGCAGGACGCAACCGTCGGTGCCGCCGGCGAGCAGCACGTCGTACTCGCCGAGCGCGAGCAGCAGCCGTGCGTAGCCGATCGCGTCGGTCGAGCTCGTGCAGCCGGTCGAGAGCACGTGGCTGATGCCGTGGAGGCCAAGCGAGATGGAAATCTCGCTCGAGACCATCCCGCAGATGCCGACGGCAATCGCGTACGGCGTCACCATGCGGCCGTTGTTGGTGAAGAAATCCTGGTACTGACGTTCACCGACGTCGATCCCGCCGCCACCGGACCCAATGATCACGCCGGCACGCCGCTCGCCGAACCGCAAGCCGGCGTCGGTCCACGCCTCACGCGCGGCGCGGACGCCGAAGCTCGCGGCGCGCGAATAGCGCCGCGGATCTGCATACAGTTCGGCCGCATCGCACTCGCCGTCGAGCGCCGGGTACTCGTCGGCAATTGGCGGAACCGCGGCGGCGACGCGGCACGGATAGGTCGAGGCGTCGAACTCGGTGATGGCGCGCGTCCCGCTCACGCCGCGGCTCACGTGCGACCAGTAGGTTTCGCGCCCCGCCCCGAAGGTGGAGACCACGCCGATGCCGGTGATGGCGATCCGCGGCCGCATCCCTCTCTATACTAGTGGAGCGTATCAACGATTTCTGCCGGCCCCGACCGCACATGTATTCCATTGAGCGCATGCTCGTCGCGGCCTGGGGCGGCGCCCTGCTGTTCCTCGCGTCGCTGGGCTACTTCGGCTGGTTCTACCTCGTGCGGCTCGGCGACGCGGCCGCGGCTGCGCCGGAAACGAGCGCGACGGCCATCGCCGTTGACGTGGCGCTGTTCACGACGTTCGCGCTGCACCATTCGATCCTGGCGCGCACCGGCGTCAAGGCCTGGGTTGCGCGCCGCCTTCCGGTCGGGCTCGAGCGATCGTTCTACGTGTGGACGGCGAGCCTGCTCTTCCTGGCCGTCTGCCTGCTGTGGTTGCCGCTGCCCGGCACCGCCTGGCGCGCCTCCGGCCCGCTGGCCGTGGTGCTTCATGGCGCGCAAATCGCCGGCGTCGTCGTCACGCTCAGGAGCGCATCGCGAATCGACATCTGGGAGCTCGCCGGCGTCCGCCAGGCTCGCGCCGCAGTTCGCACCCGCTCGTTCCACCCCGCATCCACCCAACCAGCGAAACCCGCGGCCGCGCCCGCGCAGTCGGCGCTGGAAATCCACGGTCCCTATCGCTGGGTGCGCCACCCGATCTACTTCGGATGGGTGCTCATGGTCTTCGGCGCCCCGGCGATGACCGCGAGCCGGCTCCTTTTCGCGACGATCAGCACGCTGTATCTGGTGATTGCGATTCCGTTCGAGGAGCGCTCGCTCGGGGAGGAATTCGGCAGGGCCTATACGGACTACCAGCAACGAGTACGCTGGCGACTGGTGCCGGGGGTCTGGTAGCTGAGAACGTTCACTTACCCTCGCCACCCCTTGGACGGCCGGGTGAAACGGGCCGGCAGTTTCGAGCGATCCATCGCGGGACTCGGCGTTTCTTCGGCCGCGGCGATCTCGGCGTCGAGATCCGCATCGTTCGGCAGCCCTTCGAGCTGATCGACGAACAGCAGCGAATGGTGCGAGGGAATCTCGAACTTCTTGCCGCAGGTCTTGCACACCACCTCGTCGTCGAGCCTCAGCAGGTGGTCGCGGAGCTTGTTGTAGCGTGCGCGGTCGGCGTCGCCTGAAGGAGGCTGCGGCTTCTTGGTGCGGCGGACCCACCGGATCTGGTAGTCGTTGGTGCGCCGGCAGCGGGGGCAGCTGAACCGTCCGGGCCGCTGCTCGGGTTTTTCATTGAAGAACGCGCGTTCGTCGAGAGCCACGGGCCGATCCTAGCAGTCTTGGGGTCTTGAGGTCTTGAGGGCTTGAGGTCTTGAGGTCTTGAAGCGTCGCACCGACGGCCTCCGACGTGCCACAAAAGACAAGGGCCGCCTGGGTTCTCCCCGGGCGGCCCTGCGTGACTGGCCTGAAGCCTGAAGCCTAAAGCCTGAAGTCTACCGCGTCAGAAATTCAGCGCGAAGCCGACGCGGATGATCCGCGGCGCGAGAATCTCGGACGGGAACAGGTACGTCCCGCCGACGCCGTTGACGATTGAGGTCGCGGTATCGGCGTTGAACAGGTTGAACAAGTCGACCTGAGGCGTGATGTTGCGGTTGCCGCCGAGCTTGAACACCTTCGACAAACGAAGATCAACCATATTGACGCTGTTGAGCCGTTCGTCACCACGATCGCTGAGCAGCACCGTCTGGGTGGCGCGGGTCAGGTTGACGCCAACCGCCTGCGCCTGCGCCCGTGTCACCGCCACGGTTGAGATGTAGGGATAACCGCTGTTGCCAATGTAGGTGCCGGCGAGGTTGAAGTCCCAGGGCAGCCGATAGCTGCCCGACAGGCGGAACGCCACCGTCGAGTCATTTCCGACGATGCCGTTCGTGTACTGGGTGTTGTTGGGGTCGTTGAGATCGGCGTTGAAGGCGCCGGTCGCGGTCGCCGACTGGCCCTGCCCGGTGCCGACGTTGATGCCGCCGCGGTTGTTGCCGACGGTCAGGCCGGCGACCATCTGCCAGTTGTTCGAGAACCGCTTGGAGGCGGTGAACTCGACACCCTTGTAATCGGTGTCGAGGAAGTCCTCGTTGCTGCGGATGTTGTTCTGGGCACTCACCAGCGTCGGATCGAGGTTGTACACCGTGACCGTCACGGGCTTGGGGTTGGCAACCGTGCCGCCCGGCCCGTTGGCGACGGTGATGTCGAACGGGGTGTAGGCGCTCGACGGCACCGCGGTGTTGCGGTAGCCGAGCTGCTTGCGGTTGGTGCGGTAGTAGTACATCACGCCGACCCGCATCGAGCCGCCCACCTGCTGTTCGAGACCAATCGTCGTCTCGTCCGAGTACGGCCAGTCCACGCCGGCGGGATTGTAGAAGGTCGAAATACCGCCGCTGAACCCCGAGCACTGCGACGGAGTTACCTCGGATGCCTGGAAGATGCCGTCGCCGTTCGGGTCGGTCCACGGGCAGGTCCGCGAGCCGGCGGTCAACGGGTTGACCGAGGTCACCCGGTCGATGCCGGTCTGCAGCCCGTAGCGGCTGTAGGAGGCTTTGACCGCGGTCCGGCCGCTCCCGAAGACGTCGTAGACCGCGCCGGTGCGCCACACGAAAATGTGCTGGTCGAGCACCGTCTGCTCGGCGACCGATCGCGCCGGAGCGAACTGCGTCGCGTCCGCCGACTGAGCGGGCAGCACACCCTTGTAGGTGTCGTAGCGCATCCCGAGATTGAGCGTCAGCTTGTTCACCCGCCAGCTGTCCTGGGCGAAGAAACCGTTGACGTTGGCCTCGTTCTTGGACACGACCGGGGTGTTGAACTCGCGGATCTGCGTGGGTCGACCGTTGTCGTACTCGACGTAGTAGTCGCCCTGCACCGAGTAATCCGAGGTGTAGCGCAGCAGCCCGAGCTGCCAGCCGCCCTTGATCAGGTGGTCGCCGCCCTTGTTGAACGTGTAGGACGCGATGTTGTTGATCTGCGTCCACGAGTTCGGCTGGTGCTCCTCGCGAGTCGCGGCAACGGTTCCCAGTGACAGCGTGTTGTCGACGCGGCGAATCGCATCAGCGGGCGTCCCGGGCTGGTACCCATAATTGGTCTGCCCGTCCATGCGGCTGAAGCTCGACTCGTAGACCAGCTGGTTGAAGATGCCGGTGTACTTGCCCTGGCCGGTCCAGGCCGGGTTCGTCTGGACGAGCGAGGCGATGTCGTCCATGTTGTTCGGCGGCGTGTCGCGGCGATGGCCGCGGATCTTGTTGTTCCACAGGTACGATCCCATCACCTTGTGGTTCGCGTTGATCGACGCCGTCGCCTTGCCGGAGTAGTTCTTCAGATCGTTGTCGTCGAGGGCCTGGCTGCCGTCGGAGTTCCTGGCGTTCACCAGCTTGTTGACGACCCACTTGCGGTAGGTGCCGTTCACCCACAGCCGGTTGCTGAGCAGCGCGCCGCCGCCTGAGACGTTGAAGTCGTAGGTCTTCTTGGTCGGGTTGCCGAGGAACGTCGGGTTCACCGCCTGGGTGTCGGCCCAGTTCTCGGACTGGAGGCTGTCGTTGGCAAAGTTGTAGCGGAGGTTGCCGCGCCACGCGTTGCCGGCATCCTTGGTGACCATGTTGATGGACACGCCGCCGGCGAGCTGCTCGGCCGGGATCGCCGAGGTCATGTAGTTGACCTCTTCGAACATCCCCTGGTCGTAGTAGAGCATCGTCGCGCCGCCGCCGCCGCCCGGCCAGTTCACGGTCGCGCCGTCGATGTTGTAGCTGACGTCGTTGGTGTTCGAGCCGTGCGAGGACAGCGAGCTCTGCTGCATCGACTGGGTGCCGCCCACGTCGTAGGTGCTCACCTGCACGCCGGGGATGATCTTGGCCAGCGACCACGGATCGCGCCCGGTCGGCACGCCCTCGAGGATCTCCTGGTTCATGACCGTCTGCTGGACGTTGGATCGGACGTCCACCGTCGGCGACTCGCCAGTGACGGTGATCGACTCGGTCAGCGCGCCGACTTCCAATTTGGCGTTGATCGTCGCCACGAAAGCGGCGTTGATGATGATGTCGGTCCGCTCCACGGTCTTGAAGCCGGCCAGCTCGAACTTCATCCGGTAGCTGCCCGGGGGCAGCCGGTCGAATCGATAGCTGCCGCTGGCATCGGTCACCTGGAGCTGCTCACCGCCGATCAGCCGCTCGCCGCTCAACGAGACGTTGACACCCGGAAGGACCGCTCCGCTGGTGTCGCTCACGGAGCCGGTGATGGAGCCGGTATTCACTTGTGCATGTGCCGTGGCTGCAACGAGCAGACACACGAGCACCAGCAATCGCCTCACTATCATTACAATCATCCCCTTTCGGCGGTCTCCCGCCAAGGACGCGCACGTTGTTGCAATCAGGACACTGTATCGGAATCCGCAAGCGCAGAGGCGTGAAAAATAGAAAGGCCCGGCAGGCGCGAGCCTGCCGGGCCCCTTCAACTGCCACCGGTCCCTAGAATCGCGCCGTGATCCCGAACCGGATGATGCGCGGCGTCAGGATACGGTTCGGCCGGCCGAACGTCGAGCCGAGCGTCGTCACCTGGCCGAGCACGTGGTTCGCGTTGAGCAGGTTGAACAGGTCCATCGTCCCCTCGAGATTGACGCGCTGGACCTGGAAGCGCTTGCCGAAGCGCACGTCCAGGAACTTGGTCACGGTCTCGGTCCGATCGACGCCCCGCTCCGCGACCCGAATCGTTTCGCTCGGCTGCGATGTGGTCGGGTTGGTGAACGAGAACACGTTCTCGCGGACTAGCGGGTCGCCGTCGCGGGCGGTGTACTTCGCCGACGTCGTGATATCCCACCACGGCAGGACATAGGTGCCCGACAGCGTGAAGGTCCACGGCAACTCGGTGAAGACCGATCCGTCGCCGCGATTCAACAGGTAGTTCGGGTTGTTGAAGTCGCGGGTGCCGTCCGGGTTGGTGAACGTGCCGCTGTGATTGAAGCCCTTGTGGTTCTGCAGCGAGAGGCCGGCCAGCATCTGCCAGCGGTTCGACATCCGCTTCTGGACGTCGAACTGAACGCCGTCGTAGTCGCTCTCGAGCACGTCCACGTTCGTGATGACGCGGTCGCGGAGGCTGCCGAACTCCGGCCGCAGCTTGTAGATCGTGATCTCCTTCGTGACGCCGTCGGCATCGACGTAGGTGGCCAGTTGCGGCGTGTAGGCGTCAGCGGGGCGGGCACGGTCGACCACGCCGAGGCCGTTCCGGTGCTGGCGGCGGTGATAGCTCACCCCGACGGCCAGGTTGGGAACGATCTGGTGCTCGACGCCGGCATTGATCTCGTCGCTGTAGGGGCGATCCGAATTCGGGTCCACGGATGGGAACAGGCCCGCTGAGAACGTCGGGATGTTGGTCAGCTCGCCCGGATCCAGTTGCCGATCGTTGTCCGCGTCGGTCCACGTCGCGTTGAGCGTCGCCAGCGCGTTGCGGTTGGCGGCTTCGAGAATCTCGGAGCCGAACTGGTTGTAGAACCGGCCGTAGTAGGCCTTGAGCGCCGTCTTGCCGTTGCCGAAGAGGTCGTAGGAGATGCCCAGGCGCGGCATGATGTTGAACGAGTAGTCGAAGACGTCGGTCTTTGAGAACGACCGCTCGCCCACGTAGGTACCGGCCGGGCTCGACTGCGCCGGGAGGTAGCCGTTGACCCCGTCGAAGCGCAAGCCGATGTTGATCGTGGCCCGCCCCGCCATCCAGCGATCCTGGACGAAGCCGCCCCACGTTTCGAGCCGGTGATCGGAATTGATCGGCGTGTTGGCGATCTGGCCCTGGAACGGCACGCCGGTGCGCATCTCGAGCAGGATGTCGCCGTTCCGGATCCGCTCGTACTCCATCTTTTCCCACGACAGCTGCAGCCCGCCCTTGAAGTCGTGGCTGCCGCCGGCGAAATTGGGGAGGAAGTAGCTGAGCGTGCCGTTGGCCTGGACCCGGTAGTTCGGGTTGAGCGACTGGTCCTCGGCGGCGTTGAACCGCTGGAACGTCTGCACGTCGCGCAGTGCGATGTCGTTGGGCCCGACCTCGGACTGATAGCGGGTCGGGAAGGTTCCCCACATGCTGCCGATCCGCGCGTCCACGACCATGCTCCTGCCGAGCACGTGGTTGTACTGAGCGACGAAGTTCTGCGCCGGCTGATCCTGCAGCACCGTGGCCTTGTCCTCGACGAACAGGTACGGCGAGTCGCGGCGGTGATAGCGGTTCTTGATGTTGCGGTTGAACAACAGCGACGTCCGCATGTTGGCGGTGGTCTGCCAGGTCGCCTTGCCCATGAAGTTGCGGATGTCGTTGTCGTCGATCGCCTGGGACCCGTCGGCGTTGCGGGCGCCAATCTGGAGCTGATCGAGCCGCCAGAACCGGAGCGCGCCGAAGAACCACGCCTTGTCCCGCTTGATCGGTCCGCCCAGGGTGCCGCTGTAATCGAAAGAGATGTCCACCGGGTTGCCGGCGGCGTTGGTCGTGTTCTGGCAGCCCGGTTGCAGCGCCAGGCGCGCGCAGAGGTCGTCGTCGACGTTGTTGCCCTGGAGGGCGTCGTTCATGAAGTAGAAGTTGTGGTCGCTGGTGAAACGGTTGCCGCCCGACTTCGTGACCATGTTCATGTAGACGCCGCTGACATCGCTCTCCGCGGTGCCCGATGCCGTCTGCATGTTGTATTCCTCGTACATCTCGAAGCCGTAGTACTGCATCGTCGAGCCGCCGGTGCCGCCTGGCCAGTTGGTTTTCAGACCGTCGATGCTGAACGACTTCTGGCTGTCCGCCGATCCGAACGCCTCGAGGTTGTACTGCTGCATGCCCTCGGTGCCACCGACGTCGAGGCGACCGGTGACCACGCCGGGGACCAGGCCGGCCATCACCCACGGATTGCGGCCCGTCGGGATGGCTTCGTAGAGCTCCTTCGTGATGTTGGTCTGGGTGGTGTTCGAGCTGACGTCGACGAGCGGCGAGGCGCCGCTGACCGTGACCGTCTCCTGCAGAGCACCGACCCCGAGTTCGACGTCGAGGCGGGTCGTGCGATTGACCTGCACGATCACTTCGTCACGCTTCTGGATACCGAATCCAGCCAGCTCGAACGTCACGCTGTAAGTGCCGACCGGCAGCCCGGTCAGCGAATAGGTGCCCTGCTCGTTGGTCACCCCGGTGCGCGGCGCCGTGGTGCCACTGACTGCGGTCACCGTGACACCGGGAAGTACGCCACTCTGGGCGTCACGGACCGCCCCGTTCAGGGCTCCGGTCTGCTGAGCCGCGGCGGTGGACACCATCCCAAGGACCAGCATCAACGCTCCAACAAAAACGCGACTCGTGGCGCGCATAGAGCAACCTCCTCGTGTGAGTGGGGTGCGGAACCGTTCGGAGAAGGAATGCAAGGCAAAATGGTGCGGCCGGCATCACAAACACCTTTCCGACGTGACAGTATACGATTCCCTCCTCATCCGTGCCCAGCGTTGTCGCCTACATTTCCGGTCACGGCTTCGGCCATGCGTCGCGGACCATCGAGCTGCTGAACGCGCTGGCGGATCGCGACTCGTCACTGCGGATTCACGCGCGTTCCGAGGTGGCGCCCTGGCTCTTCTCCGCGACCACGCGCCCCGGAATCACGGTGGAGCGGGTCGCCTGTGACACCGGAGCGGTGCAGATCGACAGCCTGCAACTCGACGAAGCGGAAACCATCCGGAAAGCCCAGCTGTTCATGGGCGACTTCAAGGCGCGGGTCGCAGTCGAGGTAGGAGCCCTACGCGCGTTGCAAACGACGCTTGTGATCGCGGACACGCCACCGCTCGGGATTGCCGCGGCCAGCGCAGCCGGTGTGCCGGCAGTCCTGCTCGGCAACTTCACGTGGGATTGGATCTATCGCGACTACGCCGGCGGTGAGGCAGTCGCCGACGCGATTGGCGCGATTTACAGGTGCGCCGACCTCGCCTTGCGCCTTCCGCTGCACGGAGGCTTCGACACCTGTCCACACCTCCGCGATCTGCCGTTCATCGCGCGTCGCTCGAAGCGCGGCGGGGGCGAGGTTCGCGCGGCTCTCGGCTTGCCGCACGGCCTGCCGCTCGCACTCGTGTCGTTTGGCGGCTTCGGAGTCCAGGGGCTGGATCTTGCGGCGCTCGCGCGAACCGAGGGTTTCGGCATCGTCATGAGCGGCACGACGTTCGTGGATGGACGGCCGCTCGGCGATCGCGGCACCACCGGCGCGCTGATCCCGCTCGACGAACCGGCGATGTACGCCCGCGGCTATCGCTACGAAGATGTGGTCCGGGCGGTGGATGTCGTCGTCAGCAAGCCCGGCTACGGCATCATCGCGGAGTGCGCCGCGAACGGGGCGGCCATCCTCTACACCTCGCGCGGCCGCTTCGCCGAGTACGAGGTGCTCGTCGAAGGGATGCCGCGCTACCTGCGGACGCGCTTCATCGATCGGGCCGCGTTTCTCACTGGCGACTGGAGCGGTCCGCTCGCGTCGCTGATCGCGCAGCCGCCTCCGTCCGCCCGCGCCGACGTCTCGGGGGCGGATGTGGCCGCCGATCTGCTCCTGAGTATGATTTACGCATGATCAACCGCCGCTCGTTCATGAAGATGGGCTCGGTCGCCGCCGGCGCGACGCTGGCCGCCGGCTGCTCCCCGAACCCCTCGCAGGCTGCCGCCGCCCCGCCGCCCCCGCAAGGCGCCGGCTCGGAGCCGCCGTCCATCGCCACGCTCACGTCGATGCGTGACCAGGCGAAGCCGATCACTGCCGAAGAGCGCCGGGGCCGGATCGAGAAGGCGCGCCGCCTGATGGCCGAGCGGAAGATCGACGCGCTGATGCTCACCGGCGGCACGTCGCTGGTCTACTTCAGCGGCATCCGCTGGGGGCTGAGCGAGCGGCTGTTCGCGATGGTGCTGCCGGTCAAGGGCGACGCGTTCTACGTCTCCCCGGCCTTCGAGGAGGACCGCGCCCGCGAGCAGATCGCGCTCGGTCCGCTCGGCAACTCCGCCGACGTCCGAACCTGGCAGGAGCACGAGGATCCCTATCAGCGCATCGGCCAGGGACTCAAGGACCGCGGGATCAGCTCCGGCGTCCTCGGCATCGAGGAGACGGTCCGGTTCGTGTTCAGCGACGGCGTGTCGAAAGCGGCGCCGATGATCAAGATCACGAGCGGCACACCGGTTTCAGCCGGCTGCCGCGCGATCAAGGACGCACACGAGCTCGCGCTGATGCGCCTCGCCTCGCAGGTCACGCTCAAGGCCTATGAGGCGGCCTGGAAGGCGCTCAAGGACGGCATGACCCAGAACGACTTCGCATCGCTGGTTTCGCAGGCGCACCGCAAGCTCGGGTTCGAGGGCGGCGCCGGCGTGCAGGTGGGCGAGTACTCGGCCCTGCCCCACGGATCGATCACGCCGCAGGTCGTTCGCGAAGGCAGCATCCTGCTGATCGACGGCGGGTGCAGCGTCGAGGGCTACTCCTCGGACATCAGCCGCACGTTCGTGCTCGGGAAGCCGACCGACAAGATGAAGCAGGTCTTCGACATCGAGTACCAGGCGCAGACCGCGGCGCTGCAGGCGGCAAAACCGGGCGTGCCGTGCGAGGCGGTGGACGCCGCCGCCCGCAAGGTGATCGTCGATGCCGGCTACGGCCCCGACTACAAATACTTCACGCACCGCCTCGGGCACGGCATGGGCATGGACGGGCACGAGTGGCCGTATCTCGTGAAGGGCAACACCCTGCCGCTCGCGCCCGGGATGACTTTCAGCGACGAGCCGGGAATCTACATCCGCGGCGAGTTCGGCGTCCGGATCGAGGACGACATGGTGATCACGGAGAACGGCGCCGAACTGATGACGCCGCAAAGTCCGTCGCTCGAGGATCCGTTCGGGCGCCCACGGACGTAACGGTCAAGGCAAAAGGCAAAAGGCAGAAGGCAGAAGGCAAAACTAAAGCCCGGCGAACCGGGCTTTCTGCCTTCGAACTTCTTCTTGCCTTGTGCCTTCTGCCTTAACGAGGCTTTTCACACGTCACGAGCGTCCACATCTTTGGGACGTTGACCTTCTCGACCGATATCGGAGCCAGGTTGGCCTGGGCCAGGAAGCCGGCGAGATCGAGATCGGCCTTGAACCCGATGTGGATGGTCATCGGCGAGATGGAGCGCTCGATGCTGGAGAGGAGACGGTTAGTGCTCTTGAAGTGGTTCAGGATCACCACGCGGCCGCCGGGACGGCACACCCGGTACATCTCGCGCGCCACTTTCACCGGATCGGGCACGACGCTGATGACGTACGGAGCGTAGACGACGTCGAAGGAATCGTCGGGGAAGGCCATCTCCTCGGCGTTCATTTCCATCACCTGGCAGTGAGCGAGCCGCTTCGACACGATTCGCTTCTGCGCCTTTTCGAGCATCTTCGACGACAGATCGATGCCGGTAATCGTGCAGCTGCGGGGATAGAGCGCGAGGTTGATTCCAGTGCCGACGCCGACCTCGAGGACGGTGTCGCCTGGGCGGATGCGCATCTTCTGAATCGCCTCGAGCCGCCCTGGGTGGAGGGTTGGTCCGAAGATGTAGTCGTAGACCCCGGCGATCTGCTGGTACACCTTCTCGACGAAGGCGTTTTCGACAACGGTCACCGACAGGGCCCGCGTCGCGGCATCGCCCCCGGAAACGTACTCGCGCTCCGACGGTGTGTTGTGCTGTTCGAACATGCGCCCTCCGGGCCGTTCCGGACTATATCAGAACTGTGGTCGTCCGCCTGAAGAACGACCACGCACGTCAGGCCAGCACCTCGAATGCCCGCTCAACCGTGCCAGACAACGTGAAAACGTGTACGCCCTGTGCCATCGGCCGCAGATCGGCAAGCAATTCGCGTGCAATTGCCACGCCTTCCGCCTCAGCGCCGCCGCCCGCCTCGGCACTCCGCATCCTCGCCACCAGCGCGTCGGGAACGGTGACGCCGGGCACTTCGTTGGCCATGAATTCCGCGTGCAACGCGCTGTCGAACGGCCAGATGCCGACAACCACCGGGAGTCCGAACCCAGCCACGCGCTGGCGGAAGCGCTCGAAGGTCGTCGCATCGAACACCGGCCGCGTGACGATGAACTCCGCGCCCGCCTCGACCTTGTAGGCGAGCCGTTTCAGCTCGATTTCCAGGTCGCGCGAGGGGTTGGCCATCACGCCGGTGTGAAACCGGGTCGGCGGCCCAATGGGCTGACCGCCAACGTCGAGGCCGTGGTTGAGGCGCGTGATGAGATTGGCAAGTCCGATCGAATCCACGTCGAACACGGCCGTGGCGTCCGGAATATCGCCGAGGCTCCGCACGTCACCGGTGATGCCGAGGATGTTGCGCAGCCCGAGCGCGTGCGCGCCGAGAAGGTCCGACTGGATGCCGAGCAGGTTCCGGTCGCGACACGAGTACTGCAGCAGCGTCTCGACGCCGCCTTGCTGCGCGACGAGCACCGCGAGCGACAGCGCGCTCAGCCGTGCGCCGCTGCGCGGCCCGTCGGGGATCGTCACCACGTCCACGCCCCGTTGCCCCAACAGCCGCGCCGCGGCCAGCGCGTCCTCGGGATCGTATCCACGCGACGGAGGAACCTCGACGATCGTCACGAACGTGCCCTGGCTCAGGCGCGCCGCGAAGTTCGACTTCTCCGCTCGAGGCACGGGCCGTTGAGCGTGCGGCTGGTTCGCGACCGGCGTTCGCGCGTCAGCCGCTCCACCCCGATGCGCCAGTCCCGGCGCCGACGCTTTCAGCGACAGGTGAATCTGCCGGATGTGCTCCGGCGTGGTCCCGCAGCAGCCGCCGACGAGCCGCACGCCGAGCGCCACGTACCGGCGCGCGTACGATCCCATGTAGTCCGGCGAGCAGAGATACAGATTGCGGCCCTCGATGTCGCGCGGCTTTCCCGCGTTCGGCTGTGCCGAGAGCGGCACCGTCACGACGTCGGCCATACGCTCGAGCGTCTCGAGCATCGGCGCCGGCCCGACGCTGCAGTTGAGGCCGACGACGTCGGCGCCCCGCTCGACGAGGACCGGCGCAAACTGCTCCGCCGGAATGCCGTCGAGGCTGTTGCCGTCTTCCTCGGTCGTCATCTGGGCGACGATCGGCAGGTCCGAGACCCGTCGCACCGCGGCAATCGCGGCGCCGATCTCGTTCAAGTCGCGGAAGGTTTCGAGCATGAACAGGTCGACGCCGGCGCCGGCCAGCGCCTCGGCCTGCTCGCGAAACATTCCCTCGGCCTCGTCAACGCCGGTCTTGCCCCACGGCTCGAGGCGGACGCCGAGCGGACCGATTGCGCCGGCGACGTACGCGCGGCCGCCGTTGACCGGCATCGCGTCGCGGACCTCGCGGGCCAGCCGGACTGCCGCCTCGTTGAGCTCGCCGACCCGGTTGCCGAGCCCGAAGGCGCGCAGCTTCATCCGATTCGCGCCGAAGGTGTTGGTCTCGATGACGTCGGCGCCGGCCTTCAGATACTGCCGGTGCACGTCCCGGACGAGGTCGGGATCGCTGAGCGTCAGCGACTCGAAGCAGCGGTTGATGAAGACACCGCGCCCGTACAGCATCGTCCCCATCGCGCCATCGCAGACGAGGACGCGTTCGGACAGCGCAGTCAGAAATGGTTTCACTGGCGAGCGGACAGGGGCGCCTTCTGATCACCGGCTGCCGGTACCAGCAGCTCGGTTTTGTCCCAGATGAAATCGTCCTTGCTGTAGACGGCCAATTCGTAGTCCTTGCCCATGAAAATCGCCGAGACCGGGCAGGCTTCTTCGCAGTAGCCGCAGAAGATGCAGCGGGTCTTGTGAATCTGGTAGACCGACGCGTAGCGGGGACCGGCCATCACGGTGCCGTCGTTCTCCGCCGCCTCGAGGTAGATGGCGTCGGCCGGGCAGGCGACCGCACACAGGCCGCACGCGACGCACTTCTCGAGGCCGTTCTCGTCGCGCATCAGGACCTGCTTGCCCCGGTATTTCGGAAACATCGGCATCTTGACGTCGGGATAGTTGACCGTAATCGGACGCCGGAACAGGTGCCTGAAGGTGAGGGCAAAGCCTTCGACGAGCGGGCGGATCATGAGCAAAATGATACCATTTCTGCCGGGACCGCCGCTGTGCTGCAAGAGCCCAAGTTCTTATCCGCCGGGCAGTTCCTCCTCACCACGCTCATCGTCAAGCTGGCGGTGATGGCGGCGCTGGCCACGATGCTGGCCCGCTATCGGCGGTTTCGCCACATCCTGATCTTCGAGCAGCGCAACTGGCCCGACCGGCTCGTGTTCGCGGCCGGACTGATCATTCCCTTCACGGCCGGGGTCGCGGCGCGGCTGCTGCTCAACTACGACGCCGCCGATCTCACGCTGGAAGGCGCACTGCTCGCCGGCCTGATCGCCGGTCCGTACACCGGCGCGATCGTCGGCGCCTGCATGGGAATGCCGGCCCTGTTCTTCGGAGAGTACGCCGCCCTGCCCTTTGCCGTCGGATGCGGCTTCGCCGGCGGCGGCCTGCGGGAGGCGTGTCCGAAGGAAGACATCTGGAGCTTCTCGCCGTTCGTGTTCTTCAGCCTCCACGGGCACATCTGGCGCATGGTCCGCGACGTCCAGGTCAACTGGCAGGTCGTGCTGCTGCTGCTGCCGATCGGCCTGGAAACGATTCGGCAGGGCCTCGGCGCGCGCTTCGGCGACGCGCGGTTGTTCCACCTCCACGCCGACACGCTCTGGTTGAGCGTCGCAGTCTACGTCGCCACCGTGCTGACCGTGTCCACGCCGATCAAGATCTGGAACAACGCCCGCATCGAGCACCGGCTGCAGGAACAGGAGCGGCTGCTGCTCGCGGCGCGCGTAGAGGCGCTCAAGAGCCAGATCAATCCGCACTTCCTGTTCAACACCCTGGCCTCGGTCTCGTCGCTGATTCGGTCGCAGCCGGAAACGGCGCGCATGGTCGTGCAGAAGCTCTCGGGTCTGCTCCGGAAGCTGATGCGCCAGCACGAGCAGCTCGTCACGCTCCGCGAGGAGCTCGACGCGATCGACGAGTACCTGGCGATCGAAGTGGTACGCTTCGGGCCTCGCCTCTCCGTCACCAAGTCGGTGGATGCCGACACGCTCGACGTGATCGTCCCGAGCATGCTGCTGCAGCCGCTGGTCGAGAACGCAATCAAGCACGGCGTCTCGCGCAAGGTCGGCGCCGGCAGCATCATCATCCGCGCGTGGCGCGACCGCGACACGGCGACGATCGAGGTCGAAGACGACGGGCTCGGGATCTCCGAGGAGCGGCTGCCGATCGCGATGAGCCATGGCATCGGCCTCAGCAACGTCAAGGAACGGCTGATGGTGCTCTACGGCGACGGCGGCCGCTTCAGCCTGACCGGGGCGCCCGGCCAGGGCGCGCGGGCGCGAGTCGTGATCCCGCTGATGGTTACCGGGCGAAGGATGGCTTCGTGAGCACTCAGACGCTCACCGCCGTCGTCGCCGACGACGAGCAGCCGGCGAGAGACGAGTTGTGTTACCTGCTCGGCCAGATCGAGGGCGTCGAAATCGTCGGCCAGGCGACGAACGGCCCCGAGGCCGTCGACGCGATTGTCCGTCTCGACCCCGATCTCGCCTTCCTCGACGTGCAGATGCCGGGACTGACCGGCCTCGAGGTCGCGCGGCGGATCCAGGAGTCGGGAACCACGGCAGCCGTGGTGTTCGTCACCGCCTTCGACCACCAGGCGGTGGAGGCCTTCGAGGTCAACGCCGTGGACTACGTGCTGAAGCCGGTCGAGGCGCATCGCCTGGCCCAGGCCGTCAACCGGGCGCGGAGCCGGCGGGTCGACAGCCCGCCGCTGGCGGACCAGCTGGACCGGCTGGTCCGGATGATGGCGCCGGCCAACCGCCCGACCCAGGTGGCGGTCAAATTACACGAGCGATATGTCCTCGTTCAGGCCGACGAGATCCTCTACGCCTCCGTTGTGGACGATTCGATTAATATTGTTACCGGGCAGGTGTCCGGGACGTCGAATGACCGGACACTGGACGAGTTGCAGGCGCGGCTCGACCCCGCCACGTTCTGGCGGGTCCACCGGTCGCACCTGGTCAACATCAACAAGATCAAGGAGATCGTGCCTTGGTTCAGCAGGAACTACATCCTCAGGATGAAGGACGCGAAGGCGACCGAGATCCCGGTCAGCCGCTCGCAGACCCGGCGGCTGCGGGAATACCTGAAGCTGTAGCGTTCGCGGATCCCGGCGACGAAAACCCGCCGGCGCCATTTCAGTTCGAGGCCGTCGCCCCTCTCATCCCGGCGCCGCCCCCTCCGCCGCCGGCGGTGGCCACGGTTGCGTTTGTTGAGCCGCCGCGCAGCACGCTCGATGTGTGGAAAGACGAATTCGTCGCGTGGGTGAAGACGCTGGCGTCGGCCGCCGTCTACGCGACGCTGATCGTCACTTTCGGCTTCCAGGTGGCTCGCGTCGAAGGCCAGAGCATGGCGCCGACGCTGGCCGATCAGGATCGGCTGATCGTCAACAAGCTGGCGTATCGGATCTCGGACCCGCAGCGCGGCGACATTGTAATGCTCTACTACCCGCTCAATCCCGAGAAGTCGTTCGTGAAACGGGTGATCGCCGAGGAAGGCGACACGGTGCGGGTGGTGGACGGGCGCGTCTACGTCAACGACGTCCCGATCCCCGACACCCAGGTCCCGCCCGAGTACCGCAGCCACGACGACTGGGGCCCTCAGGTGATACCCGAGGGCTACTACTTCGTCATGGGCGATCACCGGAACAACAGCTCCGACAGCCGCCACTGGGGCTTCGTGCCGAAGAAGTACATCATCGGCAAGGTACAGCTCAGGTGGTGGCCCGTGCCCACTGCGACGATCTTCTGAAGCGAGAAGCGAGAGCTGAGAAGTGAGAAGCTAAGCTTGAAGCTTCCAGGCCTGCTTCTCACCTCTCACTTCTCACTTGTCACCTCGACCGCCGCGGCAGGGTTTTGAGGTGCCCCGGTACGCCGAAGTCTCCCGCGTCCTGCTTCGAATCCTCGTTCTCAACATCGCCGTCGCGATCGCCAAGATCGTTCTCGGTTACACCTCGGGCGCGGTCAGCATCCTCTCCGACGGCTTCCACTCTCTGACCGACGGCGCGTCGAACGTCGTTGGACTCGTCGGCGTCAGGGTGGCGAGGCAGCCGCCCGACGCGGATCATCCCTACGGTCATCGCAAGTTCGAGACGATGGCCTCGGTCGGCATCCTGATCTTCCTGGTGCTGGTTCTCGTCGAGGTCGCAGGCTCGGCTCTTTCTCGCCTCCGCAACCCGGCGCTGCCGGAGGTGGAAGCGCTCGCCTTCTGGGTGATGGGGACCACCTTCCTGATCAACGTCGGGGTCGTCATCTACGAGCGCCGCGCCGGCCGGCGGCTGAACAGCGAGATTCTGGTGGCCGACGCCCATCACACGACCAGCGACCTGGCCACGTCGCTGACCGTCATCGGCGCCTTGATCGGCATGCGCTTCGGTCACGCCTGGCTCGATCCGGCGGCGGCGCTGGTCGTCGCCGGGTTCATCGCCCGCGCCTGCTGGGAGATCTTCAACGACACGTCACGAATCCTCGGCGATCGGATCGTGATCGACGAGAGCCGCATCCGCTCAGTGGTCCGGGAAGTGCCCGAGGTGCTCGGCTGTCACCACATCCGCACCCGCGGCTCGGCCGATTTCGTCTTCCTCGATCTCCACATCTGGATGGACGGCGCGCTTCCGCTGCACGAAGCCCATCGCCTCTCGCACGTCGTCAAAGACAAGCTGATGGCGGCGTTTCCGGAGATCAAGGACGCAGTCATTCACCTCGAACCGCCGCCGGCTGGCGGCTCGATGTGAGGCTCTAGGCTTCAGGCTTCAGGCTTCAGGCTCCAGGCAAGCACGCTTGTCCCGCTGCAGCAGTGTCTTTTGAGATCGCGAATGCAGCGTGACAGAGGCCCTTTCTGAAGCCTGAAGCCTGGAGCCTGGAGCCTTCCGCTGACGGCCGCGCCTCAATATCCGAGCCGCGGATCGACCTCGAACAAGAGCGGCTCGCCGGCGCGGTAGCGGCGCAGATTCTCCACGAAGACGTCGATCACCTCGTCCCAGTGTCCCTGCCGGAAGCCGGAGGTGTGGGGCGTGAGGATGACGTTGGGCGCGGTCCACAGCGGGTGGCCGGCGGGCAGCGGTTCCTCGGGGAAGACGTCCAGCGACGCGCCGGCCAGGTGTCCGCTCCGCAGCGCGTCGACCAGACCGTCGGTGTCGAGAATCGGCGACCGGCCGACATTGACGACGACGGCCCCGGGCTTGAGCGCGGCGAGCGCCGAGCGATCGATGAGGCCGTGGGTGTCGGGCGTGAGTGGCGCCGCGATGGCCAGCGCGTCACACGTCCCGAGCATCTCGCCCAGCCGTTCGCGACTGAACACGGCAGCGACGCCAGGCGGAGGATCGCCGTCTGCGATTCGCCGCAGCGCCACCACCCGCATGCCGAACGCCGCGGCCCGCACTGCGATCGCCTGGCCGATGGTGCCGACGCCGACGAGGCCCAGCGTACGGCCTCGGAGCAGCCACGGCAGCCGCGCTTCCCGGTACTCGAACTGCGCCCACTGCTGACGCTGCTGGTTCTCGAGCGTGAACGGTATCTGCTTGGCCAGCGCCAGGATCACAGCGAGCACGTGCTCGGCGATCGGAACCGCCTGGACACCGCGCGTGTTGCTGACGCGAACACCGCGCTCGGCCAGATCCGGCAGGCAGAGCGTCTCGACGGCGACAGCCGAGGTGTGGACCCAGCGCAAGCGGCCGGCGCGCGCCAGCTCGTCGCGCGTCATCGTCCAGGTATAGGCCACCTCCGCCTCGGGCAACGCGGCCGCGCGCTCTTCCGGGCGCCGCGCGTAGGTGAATCGCACATCGGGCAGCCGCGCCGCCAGCGCCCGCGCCGACTCCTCGGGTATCTGCCACTGCGGGACGCGCTGCTGAATCGATATCAAAACGTGAAGGGGCTTGCTGTCGGCGTCCATTGACGACTGGTGATTGACGAGTGACGATTTATTGCCGATTGACGATTGAGGAATGCAGCATTTGATTGACGATTGCGGTATTGGGAAATTCCGCGATTGTGGAAATCATGATTGGCAGATTCGCGGAGCCCAATCATCCATCGTCATTCACCGGATTCCCCAATCGCCCAATGCTCCAATCGACAATCGAATGACGCAATCCCGGAATCGACGGATCGTCAATAAATCGCCAATCGTCAATCCTCAATCGTCATTGGACGCGCGGCGATATTCGCCGCTCCTGCCACCCCGCTTCTCCATGAGACGGATATCGCCAATCACCATTTGCCGGTCGACGGCCTTGAGCATGTCGTAGATCGTCAGCGCGGCCACCGCGACTGCCGTCAGCGCCTCCATCTCGACGCCGGTCTGTCCGCGGGTGCGGACACGGGCCTCGATGTCGTAGCCGGTCCGAGTCGGCGTCAGGTCCACGGCGACGTGGGTGAGCGCCAGGGGGTGACACAGCGGAATGAGCTCGCTCGTTCGCTTGGCCGCCATGATGCCGGCCAGCCGCGCCGCCTGCAGCGGATCCCCCTTCTTCACCGCGCCGCTTCGAATCAGCCGCCGGGCCTCCGCGGACATCGACACCCGGCCGCGCGCGATCGCTTCGCGGTCGGTGATCGCCTTGTCCCCGACGTCCACCATCCGCGCCTTGCCGTCGGCGCCCACGTGCGAGAGCCTCGGCTTACTCGGCATTGTCCACTCCCTGCGCGAGATAGAACGACAGGCTCTCGAGCGAAACGGTGAGGTCGACGCTCTTCAGCTTCACACCGGGCGGCACCTTGAGGGCGCCAGGGGAAAAATTCAGCACCGCCTTCACCCCGGCGCCGACGACCATGTCGAGGACGTGCTGCGCCGAGTCCGCCGGTACAGCGATGACGCCGATGTCGATCCGCTCGCGGCGGGCGACGCGGCGCAACTCGCGGATGTCGTGGATCGGAACGCCGCTCCGCGAGCGATCGCCAATCTTCGCGGCGTCGACGTCGAACAGGCCGACGATCTCGAATCCTTCGCGGCCGAAGCCCGGATAGTCGGCAAGCGCCTGTCCGAGGTTCCCCGCACCCATCACCGCCACCTTCAGGCGGCGATCGAGGCCGAGGATCTGCCGCAGGTGCAGCTTCAGGTCCTTGACGTAGTAGCCCACGCCGCGGACGCCGAACTCGCCGAAATACGCCAGATCCTTGCGGATCTGCGCGGCGTTCAGGTGGAACTGCTCGGCGAGCGCCTGCGAGGAGATCGTTTCGACACCGGCCGCCTCCAGGCGCGTCAGGCACCGAAGATAGACCGAAAGCCGATTGGTGGTCAGCTCGGAGACCTGCTCGGAGGCCGCCTTGCGCTTGTTCGCTGAATTCACAAGGACCATCAGGATAGCAAAACTCGCCGCGATCCCGACGACGGCCAGAGGTCCCCTGCTATCATCCCGGCCATGGCCGACACCTCGAAGGGTTTCCAGCCGTACGTCGCCGCCTCGCAATCGATGGCTGAATTCACCGCCAAGGCGGTGATCCTCGGGGTCCTCTTCGGCCTGCTGTTCGGGGCCTCCACCGTCTATCTCGGGCTCCGCGCCGGGCTCACGGTCAGTGCCTCGATCCCGATTGCCGTGCTCGCCATCTCCGTCCTGAAGCAGCTTGGCGGCTCGACGATCCTCGAGAACAACATCGTCCAGACGATCGGGTCGGCCGGCGAGTCGGTCGCGGGCGGCGTGGTGTTCACGATTCCGGCGCTGATCTTCCTCGTGCCCAACGGGCCCAGCTACTTCAGCTACACGCAAATCACCCTGCTCGCCTTCGCCGGCGGCATTCTCGGCGTGCTGATGATGGTCCCGCTCCGCCGCGCGCTGATCGTCAAGGAGCACGGCGTCCTTCCCTACCCCGAGGGCACCGCATGCGCCGAGGTGCTGGTCGCCGGCGAACGGGGCGGGAAGCTGGCCGGGCTCGTGTTCGCCGGATTGGGTTTCGGCGCGCTCTGGAAGGCGTTGTCCTGGATCTTCAACCTGTTCCTGACCGAGATCGGCTATTCGACCGCGCGAACCAGCCAGTTTCCGAACGCGACGCTGAACGTGGACATCTCGCCAGAGTACATGGGCGTCGGCTACGTGATCGGGCCGCGCATCGCCGGCACGATGGTGGCCGGCGGTGTGCTGTCGTGGCTGGTGCTGCTGCCGCTGCTGACGCTTCTCGGAGCCGCCATACCGACGCCGTTCCCGCCGATTCACCCGAACTTTGCCAACAACCCCGCGACCGGGCAGCCCTTCCTGATCTCGGAGATGGGCCCGGGCCAGATCTGGAGTGCGTATATCCGTTACATCGGCGCCGGCGCGGTATTGGCCGCAGGGCTGATCACCCTCGGGCGCACCCTGCCGACGATCGTCGCGTCGGCGCGCGAGGGGCTCAAAGGGATCGGGGCCGGCGCGGCCGGACCACAGCTGCGCACCGAGCGCGACCTGCCGCTGATGTTCGTGCTGATCGGTTCGCTCGTCCTGGCAATCTTTCTTGCCGTCATGCCGGGACTCCCGACTCAGGGGAACATCCTCGTCTCGGTCCTCATCGTGCTGTTCGGCTTCTTCTTCGCGACGGTGTCGTCGCGCATCACCGGCCTGATCGGATCGTCCTCGAACCCGATCTCGGGCATGACGATCGCGACGCTCATCATCACCTGCGTGATCTTCGTCGCGCTCGGCTGGACCGGCGACCTCTACGGGCCGGTCGCCCTGACCGTCGGCGCGATCGTCTGCATCGCGGCAGCAAATGCCGGCAACACCTCGCAAGACCTCAAGACCGGTTACATCGTCGGCGCAACCCCGATTCATCAGCAGATGGGGCTGGCAATCGGTGTGATCACCTCGTCGTTCGTCATCGGCATGACCGTGCTCTACATGCACCGCGTGTTCGGCATCGGATCGGCAGACGTCGCGGCGCCGCAGGCAACGCTGATGGCAACCCTGATCAAGGGCCTGCTGTCACAGAACCTGCCGTGGGGCCTGGTCCTGGTCGGTGTCTTCATCGCCGTGACGCTGGAACTCTGCGGCGTGCACTCGCTCTCGTTCGCGGTTGGCGCCTACCTTCCGATTGCGACGACCGCGCCGATCTTCATCGGCGGTCTGGTTCGCTGGTGGGTCGAGCGGAAGACCGGCGGGACCAGCGAGTCGGAGCTGAGCGCCGGCACGCTCTTCAGCTCGGGCCTGATTGCCGGCGGCTCGCTGGCCGGCATTCTCTACGCCATCCTCTACGGGGCTGCGTGGCTTGGGCCCTTCCAGGCCATTGGCAATGCACTGCCCTTCCTGCACGGTGAAGGGACCGGCGGCCAGGTCGCCGGGGCGCTGCTGTTCGGCGCGCTGGCCGTCATACTGGCACGATACGGGCAGCGGAAAATGGCTTGAGCCGCGCGCCTCGGCCGCGCCCCGGGAAGGACTGACGAAATGACAGCCTCCGTACGCCGGACTCTCCTGGTGGTTTCCCTCCTGCTCGTACCGTTCGCCGGGCCGGGCGCGTCGGCGCAGCAGAAGCCGGTTCCCTCCGCCGACCCGCTCGAGCGTGTCAACGATTCGATTGACGCGTTGACCCGCAAGGTGTGGCCGAGCGTCGTCCAGATTCAGGTGAACAGCTACGGCACCAGAGAGGACGGCAATCCGGGCGAGGCCAGCGTGGTCAGCCGTCAGCGGTCCGTGGGCTCGGGATTCGTCGTCGACGCCGACGGCTTCATCATGACCAACGCCCACGTCGTGGCCAACGCCCAGCGGGTGCAGGTTCTGCTCCCCCCGGCGCAGGCTGACGGATCGCTGGCCACAGCGTTGTCGTCGCGCATGAACGTTGTCGCCGCCCGGATTGTCGGCCTCAGCAGCGAGCTCGACATCGCGTTGCTGAAGGTGGAGGGGTTGAAACTGGCGGCCCTGGAGCTGGCCACCTATTCCAAACTGCGGCAAGGCGAGACGGTCTTCGCGTTTGGCAGTCCGGCGGGGCTGCGTCAGACGCTCACCCACGGGATGGTGTCGGCGGTCGCGCGGCAGATCGACCCGGATTCGCCGCTCATCTACGTGCAAACCGATGCGCCCATCAACCCCGGAAACTCGGGCGGTCCGCTCGTGAACGTCCGCGGCGAGGTGGTAGGGATGAACACCTTCATCATGTCGGGGTCCGGCGGAAGCGACGGCCTCGGCTTCGCCATCCCCAGCGCGACGATCCGCACCGCGCTCCGTCAGCTGCGCCAGTTCGGACAGTTGCGCCGCCAGGAAATGGGCCTGAGCCTCCAGACGATCACGCCGGAGATGGCGGAGGGCCTGCACCTCGGCCGCGATCACGGCGTCATCATCTCGGACGTGTGGCCGCGAGGTCCGGCGGAAGCCGCCGGCTTGCAGCCCGGAGACATCGTCATCTCGGTGGACGGGCAGGCAGCCGAGAACCTGCCGACCGTCAACTACAACTTCCGGCTCCGCGAGTCGCAGGACCCGGTGCAGCTGGTGATCCAGAGGGGCTCGACGCAGGCGAAGTTCAGCGTCGCTGCGGTGGAACAGAAGAGCGAGTTCGATTCCGTCGCATCACTCGCCGACCCTCAGAAGAACCTGGTCCCGGAGCTTGGCATCCTGGGCGTCGAGATCGACCCGCGCATCGTCGACGCCACGAGCGGCCTCAGGGACCCGTACGGAATCATCGTCGCGGCTCGCGCCGCCGGACCGGCCTCCGAAGTGCCGCTTCTCCCCAGAGACGTCATTCGCAGCATGAACGATACGAAGATGTACACGCTCGAGCAGCTGCGTACTGCGCTGCGCGCGCTCAAGCCGGGCTCGGCGATCACGCTGCAGATCCAGCGCGAGGGCCGGCTTCAGTACCTCTCGTTCACGCTCGATTGAGCGGCGCGGGACCGTCGCCCTCTTCGTCTTCGTTCCGATCGACGTCGAATCGTTCCTTCACCTGACGGACGTGGTGCTGGCCGGGCCTGTAGATCGCCTGCACTTCGGCCATCGCGGCGCCAACGGCGCCCCAGCTGCCGTGCCGCCGCCGGTAGTAGATCCAACCGCGGCGCTCTGCCATGTCGGCTGCAACGTGCAGAGCCGCGAGTACTGCGCCGACCAGGGCCGCGGCTGTGACAATGCCGAGTGGCGGAAGAAATGGCGAGGCGACCGCCCACACGATCCAGGCGACCCCAAGCCCGGTGATCGAGGCCATCACGATCCGCGACAGGCGGCGCATCGGCCGCGCTATGGAACGATCCGGAAGCCGTAGCTGACGCTCTGCCGTCCGGCCTGGATCTCGAGGATGAAATCGCCCTGGGCGAGCGGTGCAAGCACGACTTCGCCGACAAGGAAGCGGGCCGAGCTCTTTTCGTCCGTGCGCTCGCTCATCGCTACTTGCAGCGGCAGCGCCTGGCCCTCCACGTTCAGCACGCGGCCGGCGCCGGTGACCTGGCCTTCGGCAAGAATCGGGACCTCGGCACGGAGCCTCTCGGTTCGCCGGAATCTCGGGTCCGCTGTCGGCTGGTAGGCCAGGCCGGTCGTGGGACCACGACGATAGGCGACCAGCGAACTGCCAATCGAAGCCCCGGCGGCGCCGACCGTCGCGTCGGTCGCGGCCCGCACACTTGCCGCGCCGCGTTGCGCTCGACCCTCGACGCGCACGTAGTAGCGGCCGGGCGGCAGGTCCCCCGGCGGACCCTCGACGACGACGGTACGCTGACCGGCCGGCAGCGGAGCGCTGATCACCGTCGCCGCGCCGCCCTTTTCGGGCTCGAGCGTGATCTGCAGCGTCCCGCCCATCTGCCATTCCGGCAGCTTCGCGGTAACGGGGTCGAGCTCGATGAAGGTGCGGACGCGTGTCTCCAACCCCGTAGCCTGTACGCGCAGCGAGATGTTGCCGCGGCCAGGGGTGATCGATTCGAGCGCCCGCGAGACCGCTGGTGGCAGCGAGGTCTTCAACCCGAGCGTGCCAGCGACGCGGGACATCGCATTGGCCGCGGCAGACCCCGCAGCGCGGGCTTCGCTCTCAGTCGGCGCCAGATATCCCATGCGGTGGCGCACTTCCATGTTCTCGCCTTTCACCTTCACGGTGATGCGCCGGAAGCGGCCATCGAGCTTGGGATTACTGGAGTAGTAGCTGAGCAGGTAATACGAGCTCGTGTCGGCGAGGATCCGCGCGATTGCGCCTGCCGTATCGTTCGTATTCAGGATCCAGGCGCCGTCGGTCTGCTCGGCCAGCGTCTTGAGCCCATCCTGACGACTCGCCAGCCTCGCGCGATCCTGCTCCGGCGAAAAGTTCCTCGTCGCCACGGGCGAGGCGTCGGTCGCGACCAGGCCCCGCGGATCGAGCGGATAGAACGACACGTTGGCGCGATTGGCGCGCTGCGCCATCTGCCGCACTTCGAGCTCGTGATCGATGTAGGACAGCATCACGCGCTCGCGGTCGCAGCTTTCGATGCCGCCGTCCTGCTCGCGTGAGGCGGTCGAGAGGCGCCCGTCAGCGCCGACGCCCACGGGTTCGGGCCCGCCAGGGATACGGCGGGCCCCAGGCTGACCCAGTGGCCGGCCGAGCTGGTCGCTTCTGCGAAACTGCACCCAACCCTCGGAGAACAGCACGACGAACTTACGTTCTTCGCGAATCCCGTCGAGATAGCCGATCAGGCCGTCGATCGATTTGAGCGTCTGCTGTTCGCGCCGCCGCTCGATCATCTCTTTGGCGATGCCGGCCGTGTCGGCGGCATCGGGGTAGCACGACTTGATTTCCTCCTCGCGCGGATCCGATGAGTTGAGCTTGTCGCGGTCGCCCCAATACCAGAAGTCCCGCAGCGAACGATCCAGGCCGGCGCCCTTGCGGATGAGCGTGATGTTCTGCGGCGTGATGTCCGGCGTCATCACCCCGATCAGATCGTTCGGCCCGACCACCTTGTCGAGGAACGCTTCAATCGGAGCGGCCGAGCGCGCGGAGCCGTCCAGGCTCACGTGATACCGGTCCAGGAAGATGACGAACAATCGCGCGTTTGGATCCTGCGCCGCGGCGCGCTGTTCGCGCGTCGAGGAGGGCGTTGCCGACCCGGCGGCGGTGTCCGGGGACGCCTCCCGCGGGCGGATCAACTCGAAGTTCTCGATCTTCTGCGGCGTGTCGTCCTCGAGGACTTCGAAGTCGTCGGCGGTGAGGCTCGTGACCGCTTGCCCGTTGGCGCTGACATACGCATCGACGCGGACAAGGTTCGCACCGGCCCTGAACCGGGGCAGCACGATCTGCCCCTCCTGGGTCGGCGCGGCGCCCTGCTGTGCGCCAACGCCTACGCCACAAGCGATTGCCAGCAGCGCCACGCCGAGTCGCATCTTCATCGCGCCACCTGGTCGGGAACCGCCGCAAAGGGCCATGAGGTCACTGTACTTCAGACGGGCGCAGCAGCAAGATGGTCCGCCTGGTCACGCAGGCGAAGCCTGGGACGTCCGGCGCACCCACCGCCAGATCCAGCGGGCGGTCACCATCATCGTCAGGAGCACCAAAGCGCTGATCGCGAGCGCCAGCAGCGGGTACTTCAGGGTCACGAATCCGAGGGCGACAACGAACGCATCCTCGGCGAGGCTCAGCGCCCAGTTCGAGAACGGCTCGGGGCTGGCGTTCGCGGCTACGCGCGTACCCGCCTTGGTCAGATGACTGCCCGCGGCCACAGTGCCGCCCAGCAGGGCCACTAGCCCTTCAGTCGCAGGCGAGGCGTCGCCAAGCGCCGCGACCGCGATCAACGCGCCGCCGACCGGCCGCACGAAGGTGTGGACGGTGTCCCACATCGTGTCCACCCACGGGATCTTGTCGGCGAAGAACTCGACGGCGTACAGGAAGCCGGCGAACCCGATCACCCAGGGGTTGTTGAATACCTGGAACTGCTCCGGCAGGCTCACCCACCCGTAGCGCGACGCGAGCCCGAGCAGCGCGACCGTGGCGTAGAGGTTGACCCCCGCCGCCAACGAGAAGCCGAGCGTCCGGCCAAGCGTGACGAGGAGATCCATGTAACTCCTACCTCCTAGCTCCTGGCTTCTGGCTCATGGCTCCTGGCTCCTGATCCTGACGGAGCAGCGCTTCGATCCGCTCGCGCACCACCTGGATGAGCGCGTCGCGTTCGTCCAGTGTATAGCCGGCGGTTTCCACCGGCTCCCCGATTCTCACCTCGACGCGAACCGGCCGGATGATGGCGCTTCCCTTCCGCATGGCGTCACGGCCGCCGGAGATAGCCACCGGGACGATCGGGGCCTGCGCTTTGATCGACATGATGAAGCCGCCCTTCTTGAACGGCAGCAGCTGGTCGGTTCGGCTTCGCGTTCCTTCGGGAAAGATGAGGAACGAATTGCCGCTCCGGATCGAATCGGCCGCCTTGTCGATGGCCTCCATCGCCGCTTCCTTCTGCTCCCGCGGCACCGGAATGAACCCGCCCACCTGAATGACCGTGCCGAACACGGGGAGTTTACTCAACTCGGCCTTGTAGAGGATGTGCAGGCGGCGGTGCAGCGCACGGAAGAGCACCGGCGGATCGACGTTGCTCTGATGATTCGAGCAGAACACCATCGCGCGCCCTTTCGGGATTCGCTCGCGTCCGCTCACGTGGTAGCGAATGCCGGCAAGCCCGAGCGCCAGCCCCACGCCGATGTGCCCCAGGTCGTACAGGAGACCCACCCACTTGAGCGGCACGGCCACCGCCATGCCCAGCAGGCCTGCGAGCAGGACGTAGATGGAAACGACGACGTACGTGACGGCGGAACGGATTGCAGCGATCAGGGTGGACACGACTGGGACGATTCTGCCCTTTTGCCTTCTGCCTTCTGCCTTTTGCCTTTTGCCTTTTGCCTTTTCAGGGTATTTCCGTGGGAGGCCGCAGCTCGTACCCCTGGGGCGGAATCGCACCCATCAGATTGGTCACGAAGTAGTCCCACCGGCGCCGGGTCATGTACGGCTCGTTTCCGAAGCCGTGGCCACGATTGGGAAACAGGATCAGATCGAAATCCTTGTTTGCCTTGATGAGCTCGTTGACGACGAGCAGCGTGTTGTAAGGCGGAACGTTGCTGTCCATCGTGCCGTGCGCCAGGAGCAGCTTGCCTTTCAACTGGTGAGCCACCAGCTGGTTAGCCTGGCCGTCGTAGTTCGTCTTGCCGCCGGCCTGGTTTTCGAGCAGCCCCTGCCACTTCTCACCCCAGTCGTCCTCGTAGTTGCGGTTGTCGTGGTTCCCCGCCTGCGACACGCCGACCTTGAAGAAGTCCGGGTAACGGAACATGGCGCCGGCGGTGGCGAAGCCGCCACCCGAGTGCCCGTAGATTCCGGCCCGCTCGAGGTCGATCCACGGGAAGCGGGATGCCAGCTCCTTCATGGCGGCGACCTGATCGGGCAGCGTGTTGTCTCCCATGTCGCCGTAGTACGCCTCGTGGAAGCGTTTCGATCGCCACGGCGTTCCCATCCCGTCGATCTGCACGACGACGAAGCCGAGCTCGGCGAGCGCCTGCGTGTCGCCGCGCGCCGCCGCGAACTGGCGGCTGCCGACGCTGCCGGTCTGCGGGCCGGGATAGATGTTGTTGACAATCGGGTACTTCTTCGCCGGATCGAGCGTCGTCGGCTTGAACAGCAGGCCGTATAGATCCGTGACGCCGTCCCGGGCCTTCACGGTGATCCGAGTCGGCGGCTGCCAGCCGGCGGCGATGAGGCGGCTGATGTCAGCGCTCTCGAGCGGAAGGACCTCTGCTCCGGTCGCGTCGCGCAGCACGGACACCGGCGGCGTGTCGGGAGTGGACCAGGCGTCCACGAAGTAGCTGCCCGACGCGTCCAGGAACGTCTCGTGATCGGCATCGGCCGGCGACAGCAGCTCGATGCTCTCGCCATCCATGTTCGCGCGGTAGAAGTGGCGGAAGTAGGGATCCCGCCCTCCTTCACGTCCGACACCCGCGAAATAGATCGTCCGGCTGCGCTCGTCCACGTGAAGCAGCTGCGTGACGTTCCAGTTCCCGCTGGTGATCTGGCGCTTCTGCTGGCCCGTAGCCAGATCGTAGAGGTATAGATGTCCCCAGTCGCTGCGCTGCGAGAACCAGATGACTTCGTTCGACGCCGGCAGGTAGCGCCAGTTGGCGCGCCCATTGCCCGACTCGAAGAACGTTCCAACGAGCTCGTGAAGGCCGTCGCGAACCGCGCCGGTCTGCGCGTCGGCGACCTTGAGCTCGGCCAGCTTGTGATCGCGCGACGACGAGACGAACGCGAGGCTCGCGCTGTCCGGCGACCACTGCACGTCCACCCAGTCGTTCCCGCAGATGACGTCGTCACAGAGCGTCGAGCGATGCTGGTCGGGCGGGACCTTGAGGCGGACGACGCGCTTGCGCTCCACGTCGATGACGACGCGCTCGATCATCGTGATGACTTTGTCGCCCGGCAGCGGATACTTCCACGACTCGAGCTTCGGGTGGCCGACCCGCGTGTCCACCAGGTACATCTCGCCGACGTTGCGCTGGTCCTGCTGGAACGTGGCGATTCGGCGCGAATCGGGCGACCATTTGACGACCGGCCGATCGCTGTAGCGCCAGCCGGCGTTGTCCGTGGCATAGCCGTAGTCCTTGGCGCCGTCGGTCGTGAGCGCGCTTTCCTGCCCGGTCGCAACATCGCGCACCCACAGGTTCCAGTCGCGCAGGAACGCCGCGCGCTTGCCGTCTGGCGACAGGACCTCCATTCGCGGCGCAGGCCGGTCGGCCGCGGTACAGGCGGTCCCCGCGACGTCACACGTGAAGCGCCGCTGGCCGATATTGAAAAGCACCTGTCGTCCGTCGGGAGCGAGATCGATGCCCAGCATCGGCAGTTTGGCCCGCTCGTAGGTGCGCCCCGCAGCGGTCGAGAGCGCCGCGGCGAGCTTCTCGTGATCGAACGCGGGCCCCTTGGTGCGCTTGACCGGATCGACGAGTACGAACTCCGGCCCCTCCGCGCGCACGGTCCGGTACCAGAACCGTCCATCGGGCAGCCAGTTGGGGCGAACGCCGGAGTTCAGCACCAGCGGATTCACGTTGTAGCCGAGAAACTTCTCCGCGCGCGCGTAGTCGTCGGCGGTGACTTGGCGGCGCGGCTGCTCTTGGGCCAGCGCCGGCGCGACGATCTGCAGCAGCAGCCACGCGACCAGCGCGGGGCGATGGGGACGCATTCTCAACGTTCGGCCTCCAGCGGTTCGATGATACTGCCGGGCGTACAGAGAACGGGCCGGTGAACGCTCTCGCGCACCGGCCCTGGCTTCTCACTTCTGACTTCTAACTTCTCACTTCTAGCTGGCCCGAGCCCTCGGGGCCTTGGCCGCCGCGCGGGCGGCGGGTTTGGCGGACTTCACCGAGACGGCCTTGGCCGGCACCGGCTTTGCCGCGACCGGCTTGGCGACAGCCTTGGCAGCAACCGGCTTCGCGGCGACGGCTTTGGGGGTCGGCAGCGGCTTGGCAGCGGCGACCGGCTTCGGTGCGGCGATTGGCTTCGGTGCGGCCACGGCCTTCGGCGCCGGAGCAGGCGCCACCGCCTTCGGTGCGGGAGCGGGCGGCTTGGTCGCGGCACGGGCCGCGGCGCGCTGCGCGATCTTGGCCTTGTTGACGAAGCACTGCTCGAGCGCCTGATTGACGCGCTCCTCGACGCTGGCCGCAGTCAGGCGCATGACCTCGGAGATCTCCGAGACGATGAGCGCCTTCGCGCGATCGAGCATACGCTTCTCACGGAACGACAGGCTCTTGGACTTGGCCAGGAACGTGAGGCTCTTGAGCACGTCGGCCATGTCGTAGATCGAGCCGGTGCGCATCTTGTCGGAGTTGTCCTTGAACCGGCCTTTCCAGTTCTGGTGATTGTCGATCTTGCCGTCCGAAAGCAGGTAGAAGAGACGCTCCACCTCTTCGTCGGTGATCGCGCGACGCAGTCCGACGTTGTCGACGTTCGAGACCGGAACGAGTACCGTGGTCTCGTTCGCGATGATTCGGAGGTGGAAGAATCCGGTGGTCATGCCGAGAATGGTCTTCTCTTCGACCTTTTCGACAACACCAAGACCGTGATTCGGGTAGATGACCTTGTCGCCGATCTGAAATGACACGTGAGCCCTCGTTTCGACGCGTGAATTAGGTGGGAACGGCGTGCCCCAAAAGGTGTTCCAAGTATAGCCCAGCCACCCCCGAAAATCAACGGAAATGCTCAGAAAAACAAGGGTTTCTGGCTCTTCCCCGTACCTTTGGACTAACCCTTGAATTGACCTGCGGTTAGCGTCCTGGCACCGCTGTAAACTGCACGAGATGACCCGCCGCGCCACGCTCCTGCTGATGCTCTCCTTGATACTGTCTGGCTCAGATCCACGGGCTGACTCAGCCGCAAGCTACACAAGTGCCGCGCTGCAAGCCCAGCCGGGAGCGCTACCGCCGGGCCAGAAGCGTCCGGACGCGCCGCAACTGGCGCCGTACGTCCCGACGCCGCAGGATGTCGTGGATCGGATGCTCAAGCTCGGCGGCGTGACGAAGTCCGATGTGGTGCTGGACCTCGGCTGCGGTGACGGCCGAATCCCAATAACCGCGGCAAAGACTTACGGTGCCAAGGGAATCGGCGTCGACATCGACCCGCAGCGCATTGCCGAGGCAAACGCGAACGCCAAGGCCGCCGGCGTCACCAACCTGGTCACGTTCAAGCTCGAGGATGCGATGACCACCGACCTGAGCCAGGCGACGGTCGTGACGTTGTACCTACTCTCTTCCTCGAACCTCAAACTGCGGCCGATTCTGACCCGCCAGTTGAAACCTGGCACCCGCATCGTCGCCCACAACTTCGCGATGGGCGATTGGGAGGCCGAGAAGATCGACACGTTCCAGGACAAGGAAGGCCGCACCCGCACGCTCTACCGTTGGACCGCCGACGGGAGGGTCCGACAGTAGCGGTTCGAAGCTGGGATTGGGCTTGCGCTCGCGCGGCGCCGGCGAGACGATGAGCCAAATCCTGCCTCCTAGTCCTAGTTCCTATCTCCTTTCTCCTATCTTCTATCCCCTGCCCTGTATGGACTACGAAAAGCTCGGCCTCTTCTATCTCGGACAGCCAATCGACCCGGCCACCAAAGCCCGCTCCGGATCACCTCTTCTATACGACTCGTCCGACCTGGTCACGCATGCCGTGATCGTCGGCATGACCGGCAGCGGCAAGACCGGCCTGGGCATCGGGCTGATCGAGGAGGCCGCGATCGACGCCATCCCGGTGCTCGCAGTGGATCCGAAAGGCGACCTCGCGAACCTGCTGCTGACGTTTCCCAATCTCTCCGCGGACGAGTTCACGCCGTGGGTCAACGAGGACGAGGCCAGGAGCGCCGGGCAGACGGCCGCGCAGTTCGGCGCCGCCGAGGCGGCGCGCTGGAGCAAGGGCCTCCAGGACTGGGGACAGGATGGCGCTCGCATCGCCCGACTCAAAGCGGCGGCCGATTTCATGCTCTACACGCCGGGCAGTACGACCGGCCGGCCGATCTCGATTCTGAATTCGTTTGCCGCCCCGCCGCGCGAGGTCCGCGAAGATCCGGACCTGCTCGGCGATCGCGTCAGCGCCGCGGCGACCAGCGTGCTGACGCTGGCCGGCGTGGACGCCGAGCCCCTGCGCAGCCGCGAGCACATCCTCGTCTCGACGCTCTTCGCCGAGGCCTGGCGCCAAGCCCGCGATCTCGATCTCGCCGGCCTCATCGCGGCGGTGCAGCAGCCGCCGATCGCGAAAGTCGGCGTGATGGAGCTCGAGACCTTCTTCCCATCAAAGGATCGCTTCGCGCTGGCGATGCAACTCAACCAGATTCTGGCCGCGCCGAGCTTCGGCGCGTGGCTCCAGGGCGATCCCCTCGATATCGGCTCCCTGCTCTACACCGCCAGCGGAAAGCCTCGCGTGGCGGTGATTTCCATTGCTCATCTCGACGACAACGAGCGCATGTTCTTCGTGTCGCTGCTGCTCAACCAGCTGGTGACGTGGATGCGGGCGCAGCGCGGCACGTCGAGCCTCCGGGCGCTGGTCTACTTCGACGAGATCTTCGGCTACCTCCCGCCGGTCGCGAATCCGCCGTCAAAGGCGCCGCTCTTGAAGCTGCTCAAGCAGGCGCGGGCGTTCGGGATCGGCCTGACCCTGGCGACGCAGAACCCGGTCGACCTGGATTACAAAGCGCTCTCCAACTGCGGCACGTGGATGCTCGGCCGGCTCCAGACCGAACGCGACAAGGCGCGCGTGCTCGACGGGCTGGAGGGCGTTGCCGCAAGCTCCGGCGAGGGTTTCGATCGGGGAGCGCTCGACCAGCTGCTCTCCTCACTCGGCAAGCGGATCTTCCTGCTCCACAACGTGCACGAGAAGCATCCGGCGATCTTCGAGACCCGGTGGACGCTGTCGTACCTCCGCGGCCCGATGGGCCGCGACGAGATCAGGCGCTTGTGCGGGTCGGCAGGCTCAACGGCCGCATCCGCCTCGGCTCCCGGCAGTGGCGATGGGCTTCGGCGCGACAAGTCCGCACCTGCCGCACCGGCCGCACCCGTCGCACCGGCCGCACCCGCGCCTGTCGCACAGATGGCACCTGCCGGACAAGCCGCACCGGTCTTGGATCCTGCGATCCACCAGTTCTTCGCGCCCGCGCAGAACGGTGACCAGCTATCGCCGACGCTGATGGGGGTGGCGCGCATCACTTATAGCGACACGAAGCTGGGGATCGACGAGACCCGCACCGTCACGCTGGTGACGCCGATCAACGATAGCGCGGTCGCCGTGGACTGGGACCATGCCGAACCCGCTGATTTCCAGGTGGACGATCTCGCAACCAGGCCGCCGGCCGGGACCGGATTTTCACCGCTGCCGGCCGCGGCCACCCGGCCGCGCAGCTACGCGACGTGGGAAAAGGACTTCGCGCGGTGGAGCGCGCAGTCGCAGTCGATCGAAGTGCTCCGCAGCGCGCGGGCCGGTCTCGGCTCCGCCCCTGACGAATCCGAGCGCGATTTCCGGATCCGGCTGCAACAGACGATGCGCGAGGGGCGTGACGCGGCGCTTGCGCGGGTGCGCGAGAAGCACGCGGCGAAGATCAGGACGGCCGAAGACAAGCTGCGCCGCGCGCAGCAGGCCGTGGATCGGGAGTCTCAGCAGGCGACGGAGTCGAAGATGACCGCCGCCGTGTCCTTCGGCACCTCAGTGCTGGGCGCGCTGCTCGGGCGGAAGACGATCAGCGCGGCGAACATCGGCCGCGTCGCGACGGCGGCGCGCAGCATGGGACGCGTGACCCGCGAGTCGGCCGACGTCACGCGGGCAACGTCAACGGTCGGCGTGCTGGAACAGCAGCTCGCCGACCTGCAAGGGGCGCTCGAGTCGGAACTCGCTTCGGTGCAGGCAGAATGGGACCCCGCTGCAGAGGACCTTCAGCGTGTCGTCGTCAAACCGAAACGCGGCGGCGTGTCGGTGCAGATGGTCGGGCTTCTGTGGCGGCCCTAGCCGCCGGCGCGAACCCCGTATAATCGAGAGGACACTTCGGGCCGGAGTGGCGGAACTGGCAGACGCGCGGGACTCAAAATCCCGTACTCCTTGCGAGTGTGTGGGTTCGACCCCCTCCTCCGGCACCAGATTCCCGAACTAGACCACGCTCGGCATCAATTCAGAGCGGCGCGGACCCCACCCCGGGCGACGCCGCCGGTGCGATCGGCTGCCGGCGGCGCTGACCGGATCTGCCGTCGCGGCACGGCTGACGGCGTTCGGACTGGGGCCGCCCGCCGGCTGAGGGCAGGCGGCCCGTCATCGATTAGAACAGGAACTTCGCGGCGAATTGAACCTGCCGTGCCGAGCCGGAGTCGCCGGTCGGGAACCGCGTGCTCGTGATCACGCCGTACGCCGTGCTGCCGACGGTGGCCACGCGGCCCGGCAACCCGAGGTTGGCGGCGTTGAACAGGTTGAACACCTCGACGCGCAGCTGCGCCCTGGTGCCGTGGGTGGTATCGATGTTCTTGATGACCGAGAAATCGGTGTTGTAGAAGGCCGGTCCGATGAGCGCGTTGCGCCCCATCGAGCCGAAATGGAACACGCCGGCGGCGGAGACCGGCAGCGCGAACACCGAGCTCTGATCGCAGGCGCCGGCGCCGCTGGCCGTGCGCGGATCGCAGACCGTGTTGTCGAACCACTGCTCCGGCTTGCCGACGATGGTCGGCGTGCGCAGCTGGTCGAGCCGCAGGTTGCCGAGCCCGGTGAACGTGTTGATGTTGCTGGTCACGTTGAATGGGCTGCCCGACTGCGCCTGCACCACCGCCACCACCTGCCAGCCGTCGAGGAAGCGGTTGCCGTGGAACGGAAGCTCGTAGGCGGTGTTGATGCTGAAGCGGTGGCGCACGTCGAAGTCCGACGGGCCCTCGCTGTCGCCGATATCGAGGCTGTTCTGCAGCGAGCCGTTTGCGTTCGCGCCGGTGGCGTCGAACGAGTTGGTATCGGTGGACTTCGAGAGCGTGTAGGAGGCCGAGAACTGCAGGCCGCGCGTCATGCGCTGGTTGGCCGTGATCCACAGGCCGTTATAGTGCGACCAGCCGGCGCTCTGCACCTCGATGATGTTGCCGAGTGTCGCGTTCGGCTGGATCGGGCTCGAGGCCGAGAGCCGCGGGTACGGCCGCACCAGCTGTCCGGCGGCGTTATAGGCGAGCTGGTTGATGTTGACCGGAATGCGCAGGCGGTCGCCGTAGGAGCCGAAGTAGCCCACCATCACGCCCATCGTCCCGAACTGCCGCTCGGCGTTCACATTCCAGGTCTGCATGCGGGCCGGCTCGAAGTTCGGGTTGGTGGTGCTCGGGGCCAGGCCCGAGGACTGCGCCGCCGCCAAGGCACCGGCCAGGGTGACGTTGCTGGCGGCCGTGCCCGCGGCGGTGACCTGCAGCGGCGTCGCCAGCGGGGGATTGGCGGTGGCGCCGGCCACGATGCCGGTGTTGCCCTGGTTCACCATCACCGCGTAAGCGCCGCGCACGACCAGCTTGCTGCTGCCGGTAGGATTCCAGATGACCCCGAGCCGCGGCTGCAGGTCGTTGCCATTCTTGTGGATGCGGTCGAGGCCGGAGCCGAGCTGCAGCAGCGACACACTCGCCGCATCGAACACCACCGCCTTGTTGGACTTCTCGTCGGGCACGCCGAGGAAATCGTAGCGCAGGCCTAGATCGAGCTTGAGCGTGTCGCCCAACGAGATGCTGTCCTGCAGGAACGCCCCGACCGCCGGCACGATCAGGTCGGAGGCCCGATCGCCCAGCGTGATCGAGAAGCCGTTGCCCCAGCCGGCCTGGAACGCGGCGACGCTCGGGAACGTGAAGGTGCCGGGGTCCAAGGTGAACGGCGACACCACCGCGCGGCGGTATTCCCCGCCGAACTTGATCACGTGGCGGCCGCGCAAGTACGTGGCGGTGTCCGAGAACACCGACGTCGTCACGGTGCGGCCCGAGGGGAAGCCGGCCGGGCCGCCCATGTTGAGGCCGAGACTTTGAATCGTGATCTGCGGCATGGCGATCGGGAAGTCGATGCCGACGTTCATCCCGAGGTCCGTCGGGTTGACCACCACGTTGGGATCGAAGGTGATGTTGATGCGGTTGAAGCCGGCCCGCGCCTCGTTGACCAGCGACGAGCCGAAGGCGTGCGTCTCGTTGACAGTGAGGATCTGCCGCTTGCCGCCGCGGGTGTCGCCGAAGTCGGGCAGCGTATTGCCCTGCGCGTTGGGCTCCTGCCGCTTGTCCTTCTGGTAGGCGTAGTAGACGTGCAGGTCGTCGTTGCCTGCGAGATTGTGGCGGATGTCGACGGTGTACTGGTCGATGTTCACCGGCGCCAGCCCTGAGGCCAGCAGACGCGCCTGGCCGCCGGCATCCACGGTGTTGCCCTCCGGAATGTACTGCAGCAGCGTCCGCGATACCGGATCGGTGACCGCGTCGCGCTGCGCCTGCGTGAGCACGCCCGAGTTGAGGTCCACCGCCTGCAGATGCCGCAGGCCCTCGTAGCTCAGGAAGTAGAACGTCTTGTTCTTCATGATCGGCCCGCCGAGGTTGAGACCGAACTGCTTGCGGTTGAAGACCGATTGCGGGTTGGGCGACGGGTTGAAGAAGTTGCGTGAGTCGAAGCGATCGTCGCGGTAATAGTCGAACACCTCGCCGTGCAGCTGGTTGGCGCCCGAGCGGGTGGCGACGTTGACGATGGCGCCGGAGTTGCGGCCGTACTCGGCGCTGAAGGTGGAGTTGTCGACCTTGAACTCCGACACCGTGTTGATGGTGGGCTGGAACGTGACCTGGCTGTTCGACAGGTCGTTGAGGTTGATGCCGTTCAGCATGAAGTTGACCGACGTCTCGCGGTTGCCGGCCGAGATGAAGGAGAACGAGCCCTGGCCGCGCAGCGGCGCGCTGAGCCCTGCGTTCTGCGGCGGCGTCACCCCGCCCGGCAGCAGCGGCCCGAGGTCCACGAAGTGGCGGCCGTTCAGCGGAATCTCCTGCACGGTGCGTTCCGCCATCGAGGCGCCTACCGACACGGTGGACGTCTCGATCACCGGCGACACCCCGGTGACGGTGATGCTCTCGGCGATGGCCGCGACGGTGAGCTTGAAGGTCATCGCCACGGTCTGCGCCGGGCCGGCGTCCACCTCTACTTTCTGATCCTGGAACCCGTCGAGGTGCGCTGTCACCTCGAAGTGTCCGGTCGGCAGCGACGCGGCGAGGAACCCGCCCGTCCCGCTCGAGACCACCGTGCGCTCGGAGCCGGTGGCCGTGTGGCGCACCGTGACCGTGGCACCGGGCAGCACCGCGCCTTGCGCGTCGGTGACCGTGCCCTGGATGGTCGCCGTAGATTGCGCCGTCGCTGGCGGCGTGAAAATGAAGGTCGCCAGAACAAACGGCAGGACGCCGAAGGCAAATCGTGCACGCATTGAGACCACCTCCTGGGGCGCATTCTCCTGATGCACGTCTCGGATTGCAATCGGCAAT
>DATJFF010000184.1:0-16804 GCA_035495795.1 Vicinamibacterales bacterium | reverse complement strand
GCAAGACTGGCCGCGAATCTAGACCTTCAGTCCCTTGCGAACGGCATACAGGACTATCTCGGCGGTGCTGTGGAGGTTCAGCTTCTGCATCAGGTTCGCGCGGTGCGTCTCGATCGTCGAGAGTCCCAGGCCCAGCAGGGTTGCGACTTCCTTGTTGGATCGCCCCTCGGCGAGAAGGTGCAGCACCTCTTTCTCGCGGTCCGTGAGCAGGTCGTAGGAGTCCGTCATCCCGCGGTGCTGCAGCTGGCGAACGTAGTCCTCTGCCAGTACCGCCGCTACCCCCGGGCTGAAGAAGGACTTGCCCGCGGCGACGGCGCGAACAGCCGGAATCAGGTCTTCGTCGGTCGAGTTCTTGAGCAGGTAGGCTCGCGCTCCGGCCACCAGCGCCCGCATGATGTACGACTCGTCGCCGTGCACGCTCAGGATGATGATGCCGGGCGGACGATCCAGCTTCCTGGCGCGCGCGGCGACTTCGATGCCGCTCAGCTTCGGCATCCCGATATCGAGAATCACCAGGTCGGGACGCTGGTCTTCGCACAGCCGCGCCGCCTCGAGCCCGTCGGCGGCTTCGGCGACGACCGAGTGGCCGTCCGATTCCAGCAGGTTCCGCAACCCGCGCCGGACGATGCTGTGATCGTCAGCGACCAGCACCCGCAAGTACCGCCTCCGGTTCGCTGATTGGCACTGGGAAACGCACCGACAGTGCGGTGCCACCCTGCGGCCGCCGGTAGATCATCATGGTGCCATTCAGTTCCTTGACCCGCTCGTCGATGCCCCGTAGTCCCAGCCCTTTGCGGCGCTGCGCGGTATCGAGCCCGACCCCGTCATCGGTGACCGATACTTTCAGCTGACCTTGCGCGGCGCTGGCCCGAATCTCGATGTGCGAGGCGTTCGCGTGGCGCGCGCAGTTGGTCATCGCCTCCTGGACAATGCGATACACGCAGGTCCGGTGCTTGTCGGGAAGCTGGTCGAGATCCCCCTCCACCTGCAGGTCGACGGTGACGGCGTATCGGGCCCTGAAGTCGCGAACGTGCCACTCGAGTGCCGCCTGCAATCCGAAGTCGTCGAGCATGCTCGGCCGGAGGCCGAGCGCGAGGTTCCGGACCGTCTGGAACAGTTCGTCGATCAGCGTCTTGCAGCCCGCCACCACCGGTCCAGCGCCGGGACTCAATCGCTCGATTCGTCCGAGCTCCATCCGGAGTCCGGTGAGCATCTGGGCCACGTGATCGTGCAGCTCGCGGGACAGGATCTTGCGCTCCTCCTCCTGCGTGCTGACCAGCCGCTGCGACAGCTCCCGCATCTGGTCCTCGGCCTGCTGCGAGCGGCGCTCGAGGATCCGGAGCCGCAGCACCACGACAATCGCGACCGCGAGACCGAGCAGGACCGTCTGCCACGTCAGCCGAAGCAGCTCTGCGCCGAAGGTCTCGTGGCGATGCGCCACCTCGGCCCGCTGTGCCGCGACGGTTTGATTGGTGATCTGCTCGATATCGCGCGCGATCGACAGCGCCGCGTCGCGCCGCGGAATCACCTCGCGCCGCAGGAAGGTCGCGCTTCGCGCCACTTTCTCGAGCGGCGTCCAGTCGAACAGCGGATCGAAGGCTTCCCAGTAATCGGTCAGCTTCGCTCTCAGGCTGTCGATCTGCGGGACGTCGTTGACGAGCGTCCTGAGCTCGTCGAGCGTGGCCATGTTGGTGCGGCGGAACTCGGACAGCTGCTGACGGTAATCCGGGCCTCCCTCGCGGGACACATCCAGGAGGTAATCGCGAACGAAGATGCCGGAGAGATTGACGTCCGAGCGCAGCCGCCGCAGGCTCTCCTCCACCTGGCGCTGGTGGGTGTTCAGCGCATCGAGCTGCGCGTAGATTTCCTGGGCCTTGCGCGACGACGCCATCATCGACAAGCCCGTCAGGATGACGAGACTGCCCAGCCCAAGTGCGGCGACCAGCCAGGTCTTGAGGCGCATGTGCACGAACTCGCTCTCTTCAGCGTACGCCAGCACGCGGCGGCTCGCCATCCTGTCAATGACCTAGCGGCTGAGCCGGCGTTGCGAATGCCGCCGCAGCCCCTGGTACTCCCCCGCCAAAGGGCCGATTCTCGGTCCTGCACAGGATGGTTCGGCCCTCCGGAGCGGCCGATACTCCTGTCATATGGGTGGCACACGGTTCAGAAGGCGGGCATCGAGCAGCCCTCGACCCCGGCGATGGGCTGCCTGTGCCATCCGCCAGAATCCGCTCGCGCTCGACAGTCGCCGTTGGGAGAGATGATGTTCGAGATCGCCTACGAAGCCCTTGTCGTCGGATTGATCGCCTCGGTGCTGGGCTTCACCCCGATTGCCGGTGCGCCGTTCTCAATCGCCAAGGATGTGGCCCGCGTCGCGTTCGCCCTCTCCCTGGTCCTTCTCGCGCTCGCGTGGGGCTGGGGGACCGCGATGTTCTAGCGTCACCGCGCCACGATCCGGCCCTGATAGGCAGGGTTTCCCAGGTTCTCGTGATCGTGGAATCGGCACGTCTTCGGCTGCTCGAACACCGACGTCTCGCGGCTCTGCCCGGCGACCAGGAATCCGACAGCATCGACCTCGGCGCATTCGGGCGAATTGTGCTCCAGCCCGCTGAAGATGTCGTGACCGATCCGGTCGGCGTTGAGGAACGTGACGCGTTCGCCAACCGGCACGGTGATCTCCTGCGGGGTGAACCCGGTCGCGGAGAGCGTGATGGTCGGCGGCCCCGCTGGCGCCGGAGGATCCTGGCCAACTGGCGTCGGCGCAGCCGGCGGAGAAGCGGAGCCACATGCTGCCAGCATCACGACAGCAACACACATTCCAAACCGCGCGAACACCACGACAGGCTCCGACCGGCGCGCGTCGAGAGTATCACGCGGCAGTCTGATTCACCTGGCGCGGCTGCGACCCTCACATGGCGTGACGGGTCGGCCGCAGGATGAAAAAGATAGAGAAGCTCGGCGCCACGCTGCCCGAGTAACGCGGCGCGAGCTCGGGCGGGAGCAGGCTGATGCCTGCTGTCCCGCCAACCCCTGGTGACAGCCCCTTCCCGATGCTGAACTGCCGCACGTAGCCGCCTTCCAGCTTACCGGCGGTCAGATTCTCGCCCCCGAACTCGAACGCGTGGAGGTGGTGCGCCGGAATGGCGGCCAGCTCGGCCCGCCCAAACACGGTGTGCCGATCGGCGATGGTCATGCTGGTCTCGATGAGCGTGGCACCGTTGGTCGAGTCGAAGGGAATCCCGGACACGATCTCGCGGCCGGTGCTGAACCCGAGGGCGGCCGTTGACGACCACGAGGTCCCGGGACCGAACGTGCGCACGTAGGTTCCCGACGCGCTGATGCTCGTCACCATGGCATTCGGCAGCCCCTCGAACATGGCTCGCGGATTCCGCATGTGAGCAACCGACAGCTGCAGGGACAGCCGATCCGTGGGCAGGACCGACAGTCGAGCGGACGCGGAATCAAAGGCCCCAAGATCGAGATTGGTGCGCTGTTCGTCTGGTGAGCGGCCGTTGAAGAGCGAGGCCTCGGCCTTGACGCGCTGGTTATGGACGCCGGCGGTGACGACCCCGAACGCGATGTGGGTTGCGTCGAGCCAGTGATGCGAGATCGGCGCGATCGGATTGATCGAGGCCGAGGGGCGATGCGGGTAGGCGGTCGGGCCGAATGCAGGCTCACCCGCCAGTCCGGCATAGGCCTGCCACCGCCACTCGCCCTTCAGCGGCCCGTCGTAATCCGCGGCGAGCTCCATGACGAGGTCGTGCGGCTGCTCGCGATCGTGAATCGTGTCGTTGTCGCAGACCTCGCCGACGGCCAGATAGTTCAAGGCTCCGCAATCGGAAACCGTCCACGGCTCCGCGCTGAGCATGGTGCGAAGACCGAACCGGCCGGCTCCGACGCGACGCCGCGCCATTGCCATCACCCAGTTCGGGCTCACGAGCTGGTGATTGGCGGCGCCGCCGGTCCGGTGGCGGTCGCCCGGCTCATACAGGAACTGGACGAACACCGTCCCGTCGAGACGCAGGTCCCATTCCCGCCACGAGCGGTGCAGCCCGAGCATCGGCGTGGCCTTCGGAAGCCAGGCCGTGCCGGAAAAGTCGGTGGTCGGCGTCAGCAGCGTACCTGCGACGTCCACGTGCTCGTGAACTTCGGGCGCCTCGGGCTGGGCCTGGGTCTGCTGAGCGGAGACGCGCGCTGAGGCTGACGCGCTGAGCACCAGCGCGCCCCCAATCAGGACTGTCGCAATTCCAGACCGGCGACCGTTACTCAATGCGGACGTCTATCCTGCCGAACACCCCTGTCTGGTCGAGATGGTCGTGGAAGCCGCAGCCTTTGACGACCTCGAAGACCGCGGACGGGCGCTCCTGGCCGGGCGTCAGAAAACCCACGCGATTGATCGGCGGGCAGTCTTCGTGCCTCAGATAAGGATCGGAGACGATTTCATGCGGCCTGGTATCGCTGTTGACGAAGGTCACGCGCCCGCCGACGTTGATGATCACCGTCGCGGGCTGCGGCCCCTCGGCCGTGAGCGTCACCGTGGCGCTGAGCGGCCAGCGATAGCCCGATGAGGACGGCGCCGTCGGCGATTGAACCACAGCAGCCTGGGGAATACTTCCGCCGCAGGCGGCACACGTCACGGCAACACACCCCAGAACCGCCGCGCGGACGCGGCCCGTCACGGCCTTCATGTCGAGCATCAATCGGGTCCTGATCCTGGCGCACCTGATTCTGTCACGCCGCACCTGACTCGGGTCGAACGATGATTGACTCCGCACACCGGCAGGCATACGCTGCGCGAAGGCGACCCGGTATGTGCGCTGCCCGGTGGAAGCCGTGCGGTTCAGTCGTTCTCGCAGTGCCTGTGTGCGCCCTGGCACTGTTGCTGAGCTCTCCGTCCGCCGGAGCGGCGCCCCTGGGTCAGCAAGCCGCGGCTGCGAGCCTGCCGCTCGACCAGCGCGCGGATCCGGCGCCGCACCTTCCCGTGCATCCATCACTGCGCGTCAGCGATGTCCGGCTCGAGCCCGGCCCGACCGCGGAACCCGAGCCCTCGGCCGTGCTCCGGTTCAACCTGGAGAACCAGGGCATCACGCAGCTGGCCGATGTCATTCTCCGGATCGCGATATTCGAGCGGCCCGCGGAACCCGTCGTGGTGCCGCGGGCGGTGGTCCGCCCCTTCAGCATGCACACCGACGCCACGCTCGAACCCGGGTACTCCGTCGATTACGAGATGCTGTTCCGCAACCTCTCCGCCGGATGCAACTGCGTGCCGACCGTCGAGATCGTCTCGGCCCGGCCGCCGCACGACTGAGCTCCGATCGCCGCGGCGGTTGCTGTTGAGGCGTTACGATAAAGCCTGGAGGGACTGCATGCAGAAGCCGACCGACGGACGCCGCATTGTCATCTGTGCCGCCGCACTCTCCCTGGTGGCCTGCTGGATTCCCGTCCTCGCCCATCACGGATGGGAGGGCTACCGCACCGAGGACTTCGAGATCACCGGGACGGTCGAAACCGCAGTGAGCCTCTCGGGGCCGCATGCGTCCCTCAAGATCAAGGCTGACGGCCAGCTGTGGAACGTGGTCCTCGCGCCGCCGCCGCGGACGGCACGGGCCGGGCTGAAGGAAGGCATGATTCCGGTCGGCGCAACCGTTACCGCCTACGGTCATCGTCACAAGGATCCCAAGACCCTGGAGGTCAAGACCGAACGTTTGCGCTGGAACGACAAGCTGTTCAACGTTTACCCCGAACGCAGCTGAGCTCGTCACGCGCGTGAGCAGCCTGCTGATCTGGATCGAACAGTCGGCGCTCGGCCACTTCGTGCGCGAGTCCGGCCCCTGGACCTATCCCATCGTCAACCTCGCGCACATCCTCGGGATCGCGACGCTGTTCGGGTCGGTGCTGGTCATGGACCTGACGTTGCTCGGGGTTGGCCGCGCTCAACCGTGGGCCCGAGCCGTGGTGGCCCGCGCCGCCGCGCCGATCGCGCGAATCGGCTTCGTGCTGGCAGCAGCCAGCGGACTGGGCCTGCTGTCGTCCAACGGCAGCGAATACGTCGGGAACCCGTTCTTCATGATCAAGTTCCCCGTGATCGCCCTCGGCCTGCTCAACGCCGCGCTCATCGCCCGCTCGGCGTCGTGGCGCGCGCTCGTCGCCGGCGAGACCTCGCGCGCGGGCGACCGGCGGCTCGCCGGCATGGCCGCGATGTCGCTCGCCTGCTGGACGGGCGCGATTGCCGCCGGCCGGATGATTGGATACTGGTGATTCGCCTGGACGACTCGAACCCGCGAGTGAACGTACGCCTGTTGCGCTACCTGTGGGCAGCGCCGGGATCCTTCCTGGGCCTCGTCATTGCCTCGTTCGCCTGCCGGCGAGGACGCGCGTCGGTCGTGGACGGCGTTCTCGAGGTCCATGGACCCTGGCTCGCCTGGGCGCTCTGCACGTGTACACCATGGTGCGGCGGCGCGGTGGCGATGACATTCGGCCACGTAGTGCTCGCGCGGGATCAGGCCACCCTCGACTCTACCCGCATCCATGAACGGGTCCACGTACGCCAGTACGAGCGCTGGGGACCCGCCTTCATCCCGGCCTACCTCGCGGCTTCCGCATGGGCGCGGCTGCGCGGCCGCCATCCCTACTACGACAACCCCTTCGAGCGCGAAGCGTTCGCTGCCGAGTAGCGACGTCGCACCGCGCACCGGTCGCACCCCGCACCGGTCGCACCCCGCACCTACTCCTCTAATACGTACTTCCGTAGCTCCCCGAACGCGCGCCGGAAGTCCTCCGCCTGGAAATGCGCGTTCAGTCCGCTCGTGTTCGGCAGGACCCAGAGGACGGCCCCGGCGACTGTCTCCGGTTGCCTTCCGGGCTGGGCGCGGGGCCGGTCGAACGCGGTTCGGTACGCCCCGACGCCGACGATGGCCACGACGCGCGGACGATATCGACGCACCTTTGCCTCGAGCCGGCGCCGGCCCGCGCGCAGTTCCTCGTCGTCCAACTCCGCGGCCGTGGCGGTGCCACGCGCTACCAGATTGGTGATGCCCACGCCCCCAGTCAGCAATTCGTCGCGCTGGCTCGGATGCAGCACGGTTGGCGTGAACCCGGCCGACGCCAGCGCCGGCCAGAAGCGATTACCCGGCCGCGCGAAGTGCCAGCCCGTGGCGGCTGAATAGAGGCCGGGGTTGATGCCGCAGAAGAGTACGTCGAGTCCCGGCGCGATTACGTCACGAATCGATCGGCCGGCCGCTGCCGCGAGATCTGCGCGGCTCGGCCTGCGGCGGTCGCCGGCGTCCATTTGCGATTGGCGATTGACGATTGCGGATTTATTGATGATTGGACGGTTGGCGATTGCGCCATTCTATTGGCGATCGCGTCATTGCGGAATTGAGGATTGTGGGAATCACGATTGTTGGTTCACTCAGCCCCAACATTTCGCCAATCGTCATTCTCCCAATCTCCCGATCGCCAATGCTGCCAATCAGCAATCGAATGGCGCAATCGTCAATCCCGCCAATCATCAATAAATCGCCAATCGTCAGTCCTCAGTCGTCAATGGACGCGGTTTCTTCTGCGCTCAGTTCGAGCGCAGCGTCTGCATCGGATCGGTACGCACCGCGCGCCGGATCGGCGCGAGGGTGGACACGCCAGCGACAACCAGCAGGATCGCCGCGACCGTGACAAAGGTCTCGAGCCCCGGGCGATCGACGAACTCGAGCGCGCCCTGCATCACCTGCCCCAGCGCGGTCGCGATGACGATGCCGGCGATCAGACCCGCGACGACCATCCGCGCCGCCGTCGTCATCGCGGCGGAGGCTATCTGACCCGGCGAGGCGCCCAGCGCCGCGCGCACCCCGAACTCGTGAACGCGCTGACTCACGCTGTAGGCGAGCACGCCGTAGACGCCGATGGCCGTGAGCAGCAGCCCAAGCCCGGCAAAGAGCGTGAGGAGCCAGGTCGCGAAGCGCTGCGTCGCGAAGGTGTCGGCGAGGCGAGCCTCCAGTGTTCTCACGTCGTACACCGCCAACTCAGGATCGGCGGCCGCGATCACCCGGCGCGCCGACTCCGGTACCGTCTCGGCCGCGCCGGCGCTGCGGATCACGAGGTGCGGCGTGGTGATCATGCCCTGAGCGTAGGGAACGAAGTACATGGGAGCTGGTTCTTCGCGCAGCGACACTTGCTTGACGTCGGCGGCCACACCGACGATCTCGCGCCACGGCGTCTCGGGCTCGGTGGTGCTGAGGCCCGGCTTGATGCGCTGGCCGATGGGATCGGCATTCGGAAAGAAGCGCCGCGCAAAGCTCTCGTTGACCACGACCACGCGCGGCCCGCCGTCGTTGTCGGAAGCCGAAAACTCGCGGCCCTGGATCAGCGGGATGCGCATCGCCCGGAAATACCCTGGGCTCACGAACGCAAAGCCGGCGCTGGGCCGCTTGGCAGTCTCGACCGCGCGATCGCCCGGCAGGTCGAAGCTGATGCCGAATCGCGAACCGCTGAGCGGCAACGGTCCGACCAGCGCGGCTCCGCTGACGCCCGGGAGGCGCGCCAGATCCGGCAACAGCCGGTCGTAGAAGGCGATCTGCTCGCGGAACGGGTAGCGGCTGTCGGGCAGGCTGACCCGCAGCGTCGTGACCTGTGACACGTCAAAACCCGGATTGGTGTGGGAGAGGCGGTCGAGCCCGCCGATCACCAGCGTGGCCGCCACCAGCAGCACGACACCCGCCGCAGTCTCGACGACGATCAGCCCGCTCAGCCATCGGCTCTGCGAGCGCGTGCCGGCAGCCGTGCGGCTCGTGCCGAGATTACTCCGCAGGTCTCCGCGAGTCGCACGAAATGCCGGAATGACGCCGACCACGAGGGCGCAGATCGCCGCGGCGGCGGTGGTGTAGGCCAGCACCGGACCGTCGATCGTCACCTGATCGAGGCCGCGGACATCTGCCGGCGCGAGTTGAACGAGGAGGCGTTTCGACGACCACGCGAGCGCCAGGCCGACGGTGGCGGCGAGGACGGCGAGCGCTGCCGCTTCGGCCATCAACAGCCGGATCATCCGCAGGCGCGAGCCGCCCAGCGCCACGCGCAGCGCGAGCTCGGGCTGGCGAGCGATGCCTCGGGCCGTCATCAGATTGGCGAGGTTGACGCAGGCGATCAGCAGGACGCACGCCACCGCGGCGAGGAGGAATAGCAGAGGGCGTCGGGCCTCGCCGACGACGACCTCGAGCTGCGGAAGGACCGCCGCCGAGCGGTTCAGGTTGTCGTTCGGATAATCGCGGGCCAGCACCGCGGCGATGCTGGTCATCTCCGCCTGCGCCTCGGTCACGGATACGTTCTCGCGCAGGCGGCCGACCACCTGGATGTAGTGCGCACCGCGCTCCTCGGTGATTGGAGTGTCGCCAGCCGATTCGACTCGTGCGTCCTGGGCGCTGGTCACCCACACCAGCGGCGCCGGCGATGCGATCGGGAACACGAACCCGGCCGGCATGACACCGACGACGACGAAAGGCCGTCCGTCGATGGTGAGATCCGCCCCCACCGCGTCGGCCCTCGCGCCAAGCTGGTCGCGCCAGAACGCGTCACTTACGACGGCGACATCGCTGCCGGCCCGCTCCTCGCCCGGTGCGAAGCCGCGGCCGATCGCGGGGTTGACGCCAAGCGTCTCGAAGAAGCTGGCCGAGACCACGGCGCCCGGCACGTGCTGGGCCGGTCCGATTCCTGTGATCGTGAAGTTCGACACGTGGTGCGCGGCGAGCGACTCGAATGACGCGGCGCGCTGCTGCCAGTCGCGGAAGTTCGGCCACGAGACGGCGCCGCGCCGGTCGCCGCCGCCCCGCTGGTCGACCTCGTCAATCTGCACCAGCCGATCCGGATTGGGGAATGGCAGCGGCCGCAGCACGACGGCGCGGACAATGCTGAACATTGCCGCGTTGACGCCGATGCCGAGGCCGAGAGTGAGCGTCGCGGCGAGCGTGAAAGCGGGCGCCTTCCACAAGGCCCGCCGGGCGTGGCCGAGGTCGTGCCAGAGCTGCTCGATCGGAGTCCATCCCCACATATCGCGCACCGTGTCCTTGACCAGCAATTCGTTGCCGAACTCGCGCCGCGCGCTGCTGGCGGCGGCTTCAGGGGACTCGCCGCGCTCGATTCGATCGGCGATCGCCAGCCGCAGGTGACTCTGCAGCTCCTCGTCGAGCTCCTCGTCCTGACGCCGGCGCCAGAGCGGTGGTCTCATGCCTCGTCGGTCCTGGCGCGGTTCAGGACCCCTCCGATGGCGGCCTGCAGCTGCTCCCAGCGCGAGCGCTCGCCGGCCAGGTGTTTCCGTCCGCCCGGCGTGAGGCGGTAGACGCGGGTCCGCTGCTTGCGGTCCGAGATCTCCCATTGCGCCTTGACGAGCCCTTGCCGCTCGAGCCGGTGCAGGGCGGGATAGAGCGACCCGGCATCGACCCGCAGCAGGTCGCCCGAGTGGGCGCGAATCGCCTGGCCGATGCCGTAGCCGTGACTCGGCGTCCAGCGCAGCTGTTCGAGGATCAGCATGTCGAGCGTGCCCTGGAGCAGCTCGATGCGGTTCTTGCGGGTCGCGGCCATGGGTATAGTCAATCTATACCCATGGCTATAGCCTGTCTATATCCTTGGGGTCGGTCCCGGTCACCGGCCCGAGGTCAACCGATCCGCGGTCACTTTCCGCATTTCGCCGACACCATCGTCAACGACGAGACCTCGATGAGATTGTCCCGGTACGACCGGCGCTCGGGTCCGTTGGGGAGGTTCGTCTCGCTGCGGCTGGGGTCGGCAGCGCGCTCGCTGGGGAGGGCGCCTTCGGTCGGCTGCGGCGCGATCGTGCCCACCACCTTGACGGTGTGGTGCAGGTGTGCGTCGAAATCTGCTGCGGTCTTGGTCAGCAGCAGATACCGGGTGTCGCGATTGGGCTTGCCGGGCGTCCCGCCGCCTGCGGCCGTCGCCGAGGCCGCCTGCCCTTCGACCTGCGTCAGCACGTAATGTGCGCCGGCCGGAGGCGCGTCCGGTGGCGCGCCAGTGGCGGACACCTCCTGATCGCTGTTCCAGCGCTCGAGGCAGCCCGTCGCTGTAACCGAGGCAACCACTCCAGCGCTCGGCGGTCCTGCTTGCGCGTGCAGCGGGGCGCCTCGGGGTTGCATCGTCGAACACAACAGTGCCGCCGCAACGGCAATGGACAACCGCATCGAGCCGAGGTCAATAGCCATGCCCTTCTGTCATGCACAAACCGGTCCGTGCCTGTGCTACAGTCCCTCGCCAAACGCGTCCGAGATTCGTTGACGCCATCAGGACAACATGCCCATGCGCCTCTTGCTTCGTTTGCCGTTGCCGACCCTCGTACTCGCGGCAGTGCTGGTGCCTTTCACCGCCCTGGCCCAGAACCGCGGCGTCCTGCCGCCGGTGACGACGCCAACCGACGTCAAGCCCGGCAGCATCACGTGCGACGAGTGTCCGTATCCGTACCCGAGCAAGTACCTGGACATCAACGTCTACACACAGGACGTCCGGATCGCCTACATGGATGTCGCGCCGCAGGGCGCCGCCAACGGCCACACCGTGATGCTGTTCCACGGCAACAACTTCGGCGGCTTCTACTTCAAGCCGATCATCGACGCGCTGACGAAAGAAGGGTTCCGGGTCATCGTCCCCGACCAGATCGGCTACGGCAAGTCGTCGAAACCGATTGCGCCCTACAACTTCAACTCACAGGCGCGGAACACCTACCTCATTCTCCAGCACGAGAAGATCGACAAGGCGGCGATCGTCGGCCACTCCATGGGCGGCATGCTCGCGGCCCGCTTCGCCACCCAGTATCCGAAGGCGGTCGAACGGCTCGTCATCTACAACCCGATCGGCCTCACCGACGGCCGCTACGACCGGCCGATGCAGCCGATCGACGAGTCCTACCAGCAGACGCTCAAGACCGACTATCAGAGCACCCGGGCAAGCCTGAGCCGCTACGTGGCCCACAACCCGAAGGCGTGGAACGATCAGTTCGAGCTCTACACGCGGATTCGCTACTCGTGGACGCTGAGCGCCGACTGGCCGCGCCTGGCCATGGTGCAGGCGCTGATCGGACAGATGTTGTACCAGGATGTCGTTGTCTACGACTGGGCCCACATCCAGGCGCCGACCTTGGCGTTCGGCGGCGCCGAGGACATGCTGCTCGGGCCGGCGAAGAACTTCCAGGATCGAATGAAATTCCTCGCCGAGAGCATCCCCAACGGCAACGGCAAGCTGCTGCTGCTGCCGGGCCTCGGCCACGTGCCGCACCTCGAGGCTCCCGACAAGGTGCTGCCGCCTCTCGTCGCGTTCCTCAAGGAGTCCGCCTTCGGCGGAAGTGAGAAGTGAGAAGTGAGAAGTGAGAGGTGAGAGGTGAGAGGTGAGAAGCAAGAGCTCGCTGCTTACTTCTCACTTCCTACTTCTCACTTCCTACTTCTCACTTCTCACTTCTCTTCGGTCGCCCTGCGAAGCCCGCGGCCGATCGAAGAGCGTCGGCGTCCATCACGCGGCCGTCGAGCATCACCACTCGCGTCTGGCGGAGGTCGCCGATTCGTTTGGCCGGATCGCCTTCGACGAGCACGAGGTCTGCTGTCTTGCCGACCTCGATCGATCCGGTGCGCTGCTCCACGCCGACCAGGCGGGCCGGTTCGAGCGTGGCCGTCGCCAGCGCGTCAGCAGGCGTGAGACCGGCTTCGACGTAAATCTCCAACTCGCGGACCAGCTCGATGCCAAAGCCATCGGTCCCGGCCACGATCGGCACCTTGGCGCGATGCATGGCCGCGAGCAGCGTCTTCATCTTGTCGAAGCTGGCGCGATAATCGGCACGGGTCAGGTCCTTCGGCACGGCGAAGCCGCCGAGGCGGAAGCCGCGCTCGGTGGCCGGCGGCAGGGTGCCGACAAACGGCGCGTAGGCCGCCGAGAGATCGCCCATCTCCGGCACGTACAACCCTTCGAACGCCACCATCGTCGGATCGCTCACGATCTTGCGCTCCGCCATCGTGGTGATCATCGTGCGCATCACCTTGCCGTCCACGTTCACGTCGCGGCCGTAGCGGCCGGGGCCCTCGAAGCGCGCGATGCCGTTGGAGACGGGAATCACGCTGTCGGGCATTGCCTGCATGATGACCCAGTTGATGTGCGTGACTTCGTCGTAGCCGGCGTTGATCGCGTCGAGCGGTCGCATGCCGGCCGGAATGTGACCGTGCACGTGCAATCCGAGCTTCTTCGCTTCGGCAATGGCGGCCGGCAGCCATTTCGGATCGAGCGTTCCGTAGAACTTGACGCCGATGAAGCCGTTCTCCTTGGCCTTGCGGACCAGGGCGACAGCTTCGGCCTCGCTGGTGGCGACATTGGCGACTTGCGCGGTGTACGGCCCCTTGCCGTCGATGAGCGACGAGGGATAGACGTTCGGAAACAAGAGATCCCCGCTCGCCCGCCGCTTCGCGCGGTCCATCGTCGCCTCGTCGCTGTTGCCAGGATCGCGGATCGAGGTCACGCCGAGCGATAGCTCCTGCAGGCCGGTGAAATCGCCGCCGACGTGCATGTGGCAGTCCCAGAGTCCCGGTACGAGGGTCTTGCCTCGGCCATCGACCTGCTCGGCGCCCGCCGGCAGCTTCGTCGCGTTCGCCGGTCCGACCGCGGTGATGCGGTTCTTCTCCACGATCACCGTCTGATCGGCGACGAAGCGGCGGCCCGGCGCGTCGTAGAGCTGCACGTTGGTGAAGGCGACGGGGCTGGTTGGCGTCCGGGCGAGCTGCTGGCTGAGCGCTTTCACCCGCGTGGCCAGCGCGTCGTTCTGTGCCTTCTCGATCGCCGCCAGCGACGACTCGTAGCCCTGCGGCAGCCACGCGAGACCAAAGTGCACGCCGAAGAACGTGCCCTTGGCATCCGTCCAGATCGGCGCCGGCGCGTTGCCGAGCCCGCTCACCGCCCATGCGGTGATCGTCTGACGATTCGGTCCGTCGCCGACCTGCAGCGTCGTGAGCTGCTCCGCCCGGGCCTGTCCGCCAGGCAGCAGGCTGAGCGTGCGGTTCGGAGCCGCGACGAGCCGCTCGATCAGCCAGGCCGTCATGTCGATCGGCCCGCCGAACGCCACGTAAAAGCTCGGAGCCGTATACGCGGCATCACCGCGGTCCACCTGGCTGGTCCAGCGGGCGCGGCCGGCCTCGATCGTGAACTGCTCCGCGGCATCGCCCTGCGGGGTTACGCCGCGAATCGAGACGCGCGACGGCATGCCGTCGGCGCCGGAGGTTCCCGAGGCATCGAGCTCGAACACCTGGCCGCGCAGGTTGAGGCTCTCACGGCTCATCCGGGTGCCGTCGGGCGCGGTCCACATCCACGACTCGCCATGCTGGCCGCCGGTCGACAGGATGGCAAAGTGCCTCGCATTCGCTGGCGGCTTGAAGAGATCGCCCGTCGGAGTCTGGGCAACGAGCGAAGGGCCGAGCACTACACCAAGCAGCAGGACTGCCAGTCGGGTCACACGACTCTCCTTCGAATTGAGGCCACAGTGCCGCTCGGATTCTACGGCTGTGACAATCCGCTCACTCGGCCAACCGAAGAAAAGCTGGGCTCAATCGCGGAGTGACGTGACGGCTGGTTGTTCGCCCAGGGCGCGGTGGACCTCGCCCAGGCCGATCGTCGTGAGATCCCTCGATTCGTCGCGATGCAACTACAACACGCGGAGCACCTGGCGCGCCGCCCGCTCGCCCGATGCCAGTGCTCCATCAACCGTCCCGATCCGCCCGTCCGACACAGTTGCTTCGCCCGCGAAGAACAGCGTGTCGTCGACCGGCCGCTGCAGTAGCGCCGGCGCAGCGGCGCCACCCACGATCGCGTAGCTATACGCGCCGCGCGCGAACGGGTCCGTGTCCCAATCGTGCCGCCAGATGTTGGCGATCTGCCTCCCGATCGCCCGCGCCGGTAGTCCAGAGATCCGCGCGAGCGTTCCTACCATCTGCCGTCGCAGAGCGGTGGGCGACAGCGCACCGAGCGCGGGGGCACGCGGACCGGCGGCCCACGCCACCAGCCACGGCGTGCGCTCCGGGTACTGCGTCCACCAGACCGGGAACGATTCGCCGGGTGCGTGCAGGAAGCCGAGCGTCGCCAGCCACTCTTCCCGAGCAGCAGCAGAGCGGCGCGACTTCTCCCAGAACGGCTCGCGGCACTGCAGGGTGACACGCATGGCGTGACCGACAGCGAGTCCAGCCAGCGCCGCCGAGAGCCGGCCGGGAACCGGTTCGAAGCCGACGTGGCCGCGACTCCCTGGTCGCAGCATGAGAATGCCGAGCGGCAGCGTCACAATCGCGGCCCGGGCCGAGAACGAGGCGCGGCGGCCGGCGCCCGTCCGCGCATCCACCGTGACTCGCCCGCGTGACCAGCGAACGCGCGTGACCACGCAGCGGGTGCGCACGAGCCTCGATACGGGTTTGGCGAATGCGTCGATGAACGCGCCGTAGCCGTCGACGATGCGGCCGAGGCGCTGCGCCTCGGGATCGCCGCTCGGGCTTCCCTCGCCTGCCAGCGAACGCGCGCTCACCCTCCGCAGATCTGCGGCTTGAAACCCCTCGACGAAGTGCGCGGCCAGCCGGCGCGCCTCGGCGGCCCGGCCGCCGCCCGGACGTCCTTCGAGGAACCGCGCGAAGCTGCGGTCGGGCCGCATGTCCTCGGACAGGTGCCGCATCACCCGCTGCAGCTGCGACCAGAAGTGGTCTTCCGGCCGCAGGCCGTGCGCGGTGGATCGCCAGTGCCGGCCGGTGACATCCACGACCCGGAGGCCAGCAGCCGCCAGGTGCACCTGCAGTTCGCGCGCCTGACCATGAACGAACTCGGCTCCCAGCTCGATCGGCCGGCTGCTGTCGCGGTCACCTTCGGTGAGGATGCGGCCGCCGATTCGATCGCGCGCCTCGAGGATTACGACCCTCGCGTTCGCGTCGTGGCACGCGCGGGCCGCGGCGAGGCCGGCCACTCCCCCTCCCAAGACGACCACGTCGACCCCGCGCGACATCCGGCCTGCCATTGTGCAGGACACGGGCCAGCCGAGGCACACCTCATCGGCATCCGATTTGCCCTGTTGGTCTGGTAAGAGCTGCGGCATATGGCCGCCAGCACGACCGTGGAACCAATGTTTGGAGGGTACCGTGCCAACTGTTCGCAATATGCCAGCCTTCGCCACCGCGGCCGCGGCCGCCGCAGTGATGCTGCTGGCGCAGCCGATGGCCGCCGCTGACAACCAGAGCGAGCTCAAGCGCATCACCAAGGCCACCGAGACGCTCAACGCGCTCGTACAAACACCGGACGACCGCATTCCCGAGCACATCCTGCAGCGAGCTGAGGCGATCGTGGTCATCCCCAACCTGGTCAAGGGCGCCTTCATCGTCGGGGCCGAGCATGGTAAGGGAGTCATGAGCATCCGCGACGCCAAGACCGGCGGATGGAGCCTGCCTAGCTTCGTGCACATGACCGGGGGCAGCGTCGGCTGGCAGATCGGTGGCGAGTCCATCGATCTCGTTCTGCTGGTCATGAACAAGGAAGGCGTGGACGATCTCCTCAAGTCCGAGTTCAAGATCGGCGGAGAGGGATCAATCGCCGCGGGCCCGGTCGGCCGCAACGCGCAGGCTTCCACCGACGCTCGAATGGGGGCCAAGATCCTCGCCTACTCGCGCGCCAAGGGCGTCTTTGCCGGCATCAACTTCACCGGCTCGACGCTCAAGGACGACGAGAGCGCGAACAAGGACGTGTATGGCAAGGAGCTCGACGCGCGCCAGGTGTTCGCGATGAGCGCGCCGATGCCGACGCCGCCGGAAGT